>WFVQ01000247.1 GCA_015491585.1 Deltaproteobacteria bacterium | reverse complement strand
GTCCGCCGTCGTCCTGCTGTTTCAAGGCGTAGGCCCTGAATGCCTTGAAGCTCTTGGTCTTCAGCACCACCTCGTCGGTGGCCCTGATGATTTCATATTTCAAGCGTTTGAAGAACTCCCAGTCATCGGACCTCGCCCCCAGGGGAGGCTCCTCCACGATCCTGTCTATGGTGCCCAGCCGCAGGTTCTCCTCAGCGGTGATGTGGAGCTGCTTGGCGCAGTGTTCCACGAGCTCCTTGGGAACCTTCTCGCCTTCCCGGAGTTTTCCCTCTATGGCCGCCGCCCCCTCAGGGGAGATGACCGAATAGTAGCCGCGGGAGCCCATGAGCCGGATGTCCGCCATGCCCACGGCCTCGGCACCGCCGGAACCGCCCTCTGAGATGAAGGAGATCATGGGCACCCTGAGTTTGGCCATAGCGTATAGGTTTCTGGCTATCTGCTGGGCAGCGCCAGGGAAGTCCTCGATGGGGTAGGAGCCTGGGGTGAAGATGTAGAAGTGGATGGGGATGCCTTCGGTCTCGGCCACCTTCATGTACCTCAGGGCCTTCTCGTTGCCCCACGGTTTGGCGCAGCCGCCGTTCCTGTACTCCTCCCCCTTTCCTTTTTCGTGGCCGATCACCATCACCTGGTGGCGGTATATCTTGCCTTTTACCCGCCTGCTGATGACGGCCCTGGCCGCCACCACCGCCGGATCGACATTGCACTCTCCATCTCCGCCCAACTCGGTGAAGGAGTCGTACACGTTCTCCAGTATGTCCATGAGGGTGAATCTTTGCGGAGAACGGACGATGTTGACAATCTCCGCCGGAGTGAGCCTTTCGGCCACCCGGCCTTCCAGAAATGCGAGACGGTCCTCGACCTGCTCTATCCTGTCGAAGAGTTCCGCCTCTTCGAGATCGAAAATTGCCGCCCTGAGCGACTGGATCTCCTCTATGAGTTCGTCTAACCTCCCCCACGAAGGGTCTCCCTTGATGTCAACCAGATAGTCTGCCCTGTCGAGGAGTTGGAGGAGGATCTTTCCGTTGTCCATGTGAGCGCTTTCCGTAGTCATCTATGAACCAGAGGCATCAACCCCCGTCCCTGCAATCGAATCTCAGAACGTCGTCTATTTTGTCCCGGAGGTAGGCCAGGTTGGTGACTATGGGATTGCCTGACGAGTCTGCCCCCTCGATGGAGACATCGTCTATGAATGAACGCGCCCTCTCCTTGGCCTGTTCCGTATCCTCGCCCCATATGATGGCAAGGGCGAGGTTGGGGTCGTACTCCGTAGGGATCCTGTATGGCCGGTCTGACGGGACATGGGTATAGACCTTGGCCCAGTTGCTTTCTGGCAGCTCGTACCTGGTTATGGTGCCGCACCAGGGGGAGAAACCCCGCTTGGTATCCTCGGCCACGATCCTGAGCTCGATGCTGGTCCCTTCGAAGGAGATGTCCTCCTGCGAGTACCCCAGCTTGTCCCCCAGTGCCACCCTGATCTGCTCCCTGATGAGGTTGGGATGTCCTTCCTGGCCCTTTATCCTGGCTATCCTCGCAGATATCCCGTTCTCCACCTGGATCCTCGTATTTACCTCCAGGAGGTAGGGGCGTCCGTCCCTGGTGACTATCCACTCCCAGGTTCCCACGTTGTCATATCCTACGTGCTTTGCGAGTTTCACGGAGTGGCCCACGATCTCGTTGAGCACGCCCAGCGCGTCGAATGGGTAGTCGCACACCTCGGGATCGAATCCAGGGGCCACCTCCACCCGCTTCTGCCTGCCTGTGCTCTGTATGGTGCAGTTCCTCGTGCCGAAGTGGGCCACATTTCCGTGACGGTCGGCCAGGAGCTGCACCTCTATATGGTGGTAGTCGGTGAGGCACTGCTCTATGAGCACGCCGTCGTCGCCGAACTGGCGTTTCGCATAGTTCTGTATCCTGCGGTAGACCCGCCTGAAGGCGTCGAGGTTGTTGACCTCCTCGATCCCCATTCCGCCGCCGCCTGCCGAGGCCTTGACCAGGACCGACGGCTTGGCGATACCCTGCTCCTTCTGGATCTGAAAGAGGTCGGCGGCCAGGCCTTCGGCCTCGAGCTCGTTGTAGATGGGACCGTCCGAACCTGGGATCACAGGTATGCCGAGTTTTTTTGCCACCCGCTTGGTGTTTATCTTGCTGCCCAGATCCCGTATGACCTCCCATCTCGGTCCGATGAAGGTGAGCGGCCGGTTGCGCATGGCAGCCCTGCGGGCGAAGCGGAAATTCTCGGAGAAGAAGCCGTAGCCTGGATGGATGGCGGTGCAGCCGGCTATGTCGGCTATGGAGAATATCTCGTTTGGATCCTTGTAGCTGGAGATGCGGTAGGCCCTCTTGGCCCCGCTCTCTTCCAGGGCGGTAGAGACATGGAGGGAATCCCTGTCCGCCTTCTCGTATATCACTACGTAGTCGAGCCCCAGCTCCCTGCAGGCAGATATTATCCTCAGGGCGATCTCGCCCCTGTTCGCAATGAGAATGCGCTCTTCAGACATATTGCGCGTTTATACCGAATTACGGCAAGGGAGTCAATTCCGATCTTCTCCCGCTCCTCGAGCGTTATCCCATTAGACCGCATATATAGATGATGTAGCCCAGGAGGAAGAGCCCGGCCTTTGTCCGTCCAATAGGGCGTCCTCGTGCAGCGGCGAGAAACAGAAGCAGGGTCATGCCGAGCATGGAGAGGAAGTCCCTCTGGAATGCCGCCTGCGACACGGATATATGGGCGAAGAGCGACGACATGCCAAGGACCGCTGTTGAATTGGCTATGTTGCTCCCTATGACGTTGCCAAGCACTATGTCGGCCTCCCCCTTCTTTGCCGCGGCCAGCGATGTCGCCAACTCAGGGAGCGAGGTGCCCAGGGCGGTCACCGTGAGCCCGATGATGAGTTGGGGGACCCCCAACAGGTCGGCTATGCCCGATGCCCCCCATATCAGGGCCTTGGATGAAAGGAGTAGGCCGGCCAGACCGGCCAGAGTGAGGGCGGAGGAGGCAGGAAGCGGTGGAACCGGACCGGCTGGACCGTCTTCCTCCACCACCACTTCTTCGGCCTTCCCATATCTGTATATGGCATAGCTATATCCAGCGAACGCCAGCACCAGCACCGCGCCAGGGCCAGGAGAGAGGGCGTCAAGCCAAGCCGCCACGGTGATGGAGACCGTGATCAGGAGCAGTAGTGGCAGCTCTATCCTGACTATCCTTTCGTGGGGGCGTATAGTCTTGAGCAGGGCGGAGAGCCCTAATATTAGACCGATGTTGGCGATGTTGCTTCCCACTACATTCCCCAGGGCGATTCCGGGATTGCCTGAGAGAGAGGCCAGGACCGAGACGGCCATTTCTGGGGCTGACGTGCCCACTGCGACCACAGTTAGTCCTATGGTCAATGGGCTAACGGAGAAACGCCTGGCAAGCCTTATCGCTCCGGTAACCAGCCATTCGGCGGACAAGAAGAGGCCGGCGAAACCGGCGGCGAAGGCCGCAAAGAGGAGGACAGGCCCCATCAGGCGGCGTCCCCTGTCTCCTGTGCCGGCCGCTGCTCAGGGTCGAGCAACTCGGAGACTGCATGCCACACTGCAGCGCAGAGCCGGCCTTTGTCCGGGTGGTCGGCGGGTTTTATGGGATCTCCTATTCTCACACCGATGGTGCCGCTCCTGATTTTCAGGCTACCCTTGGGCAGGATCTTGTGGGAGCCGTTTATAGCCACTGGCACCACTGGCACGTCCATCTTCATGGCAAGGATGAACGCACCTGGCTTGAAGGGCCTGAGCCTGCCGTCAGGGCTCCTGGTCCCCTCGGGGAAGATCACCAGGGACTTTCCCGCCTTCAGCCGCTCGCCAGCTGTAAGAAGGCTCTTCAGCGCCGCCTTGCCGCCCCTCCTGTCTATGGGGATGTAGCCTGTACGCCGCATGGCCATTGCAAACAGGGGGATCTTGAAGAGTTCCTGCTTGACCACGAAGCGGAACTGTTTGGGAAGGCATGCGGTGAGAACTGGGATGTCGAACTGGCTGGCGTGGTTCGAGATGAAGATGACAGGCCCTTCCGGCAGCCGCTCCAACCCCTCCACCTCCACCCGTACCCTGGACATGAGGAGCACAAGCCTCGACCAGACACGTCCCATGGCATGGGCCGCGTCCCCGGAGGGGAACACCAAGGTGGAGGCGATGGCCATTACCGCCATTATCGCGAAGGATATCACTATCAGCGGGGGAAGTATCAAGTACATGGGGCAAAAATACTTGGTTTTCCCTCCATAGTAAACGGAGGGGCGGGGATTGCCCTGCCGCGGTTTTGGATTTAATTTGTCGCCATGTATCAGTACCCCTCCTACCTGCGCCTGTTTCAGGACCACTGCGAGCCCCGCGGGGATTCCTGCCAGGAGGCAGGACTCCTCCTGCTTGTAGAGGTGGTGCGACGTCTCCAGGCCGTAGCTATGGAGGCCGAGCGTGAGGAGGACGTAATCCTTGCCCTGCTGGTGGCGGCCACGGCCAGCCAGGGGCTCGGTTTCAACAGGGCATTTTTCCTCGAGTACCGGGAGATGGAGGGGCGGCTAACAGGAACGTTTGCCGTGGGGCCGGTGACACCCGAGGAGGCGCGGAGTGTGTGGGATCATCTCAGCAGGGCCCGCCTGGACTTCACCACTATCTACCAGAGGGTGAAAAGCCGGTTTCCAGACCACGATCCCAGGCTCAACGCCATTGCCAAGACCATTTCAGTCCCAGTGGACGACAAGGAAAATCCGATCTCTCTGGCGTTCTCCAGGCGCGAGGCGTTCTGTGTAGGCCGGTCTCCAAGCTGTCTCTTCCAGTGGCGCAAGTGTGGGCTCGACCGGGTGTTTTGCAAGTCAGGATTCGCAGTGGCGCCAGTGGTCTCAGGGACCGCGGTGCTGGGGGTGGTGGTCGCGGACAATGCCATTACCGGCACACCGGTAGATCGTTACCATGCAGACGCTCTTGCCCTGCTGTCAGAGGTGGCTGGCGCGTGGACTCGCCATGTCGCAGGCACGCTCAAGCTCAGAGAGAGGGTGAAGGAGCTTGAGAGGGAGAAGGCCTCACTGCTCCAGGCCCGCAGCATGGTGATCGAGAGCGAGCGGCAGGAGGCCGTGGGGCAGATGGCCGAACAGATATCGCACCATCTCCGCAATCCGCTATCCATCTTGGGGGGGATGGTGAGGCGTTTAGACGCCAAGGTCGATGCCCCGGAGGCCAGGGCCTACATCGACAAGATCCTGGAGCAGGCCCAGCGGGTAGAAGAGAGCCTGAATTCGCTCTTTTGCTTCTCTTCGCCTCCTCCCTTGAATGTGGAGATGGGGCGTGTCTCGGATGTGATCAAGAAGAGCGGAGAGACGTTGGAGCCGGTGATGAGGGCAAGGCATATCAGTTGGCATCTCTGCGTCAAAGGTGAAGAGCCATTGGTGCCGTTGGATGGTTCCAGGCTGGAGGAGGCGTTCGTCCACATTTTCAAGAACGGCATAGAGGCCATGCCCCAGGGCGGTATCATCTTCGTCACCGTGACATCCAGCGGCAAGGGGATAGAGGTGCAGTTCTCCGACACCGGCATGGGCATGGTGGAGGCGTATCTGGACAGGGCGTGTGAGCCGTTCTTTTCCATGAAGAACAGGGGCTTGGGTCTTGGCTTGAGCATCGCGAGGCAGATAGTCCAGGCCCACGGTGGAGCCTTGGAGGTCAAGCGGAACCGGTTAGGCGGAGTCACTGTTAAGGTTGTCTTGGATGGAGGAGGCGATGGAGGATAGTGATTTGGCAGGGGCGCCCCTGGTGGACACCCATGCCCATCTCGACATGGCGCCCCTGGGGGACGATGTGGGGCAGGTGGTGGATAGGGCCCGCAGCGCTGGCGTGGGGGCAGTGGTGACAGTCGGCATAGACCTTTCCAGCTCTTCAAAGGCC
>WFVQ01000246.1 GCA_015491585.1 Deltaproteobacteria bacterium | reverse complement strand
CCCTTGTACACCACCTTGGTCTTGCCCGGAGTTATCCCCTCGGCGCTCTTGAAATGGACCACCACTTCTACGCCTTTCTCGTTGATCCCCTTGTAGAGGAGCCATCCTCCGATGAGAAGGGCCACGACAGGCAGTATCCAGATGGGTGAGATACCTTTCTTCTTTCTGATTTCAGTGGTGTGCATATCTCCTCTCCGCCTGGCTCATGAGTCCCATATGAGCCTGGTATCGAATGTCTGTGCCGCGAACATAGTGACCAGGACTACGGCCGTAAAATAGTTGGCCGCGGGCGCGGCGGTGATGTTGGACAGGTTTCCAAAATTTACCAGCACCTGGAGTATGGCTATGACGAATATGTCCAGCATGGACCACCGTCCTATGAACTCTATGAAATGAAACATGGCAGTCTTGTGGCGGAGCCAGCTTTTCCACCTGAGCTGGACAGAGAGGAGTATGAGGATGATGCCGATTATCTTGAAGCAGGGTACCAGGATGCTGGCGGTCAGGATGACGGCGCCTATGGCATAGGAACCTTCTCTAAAGAAGTATAGTATGCCGTCCATTATGGTTGAACGGTCCACGTTCCCCAGGTAGCTGACCTCCATGATTGGCAAGAGGTTAGCTGGAAAGAACAATATGGCGGAGGTGATCACCAGGGCCCATGTACGGGCTATGCTGTTGGGCTTACGGGAATGGAGCGTGGCACCGCACCTTGGGCACGGCCTGCCTTCATATCTGGCCTCCACGACCTTGTGGCAGTCCAGACAGAGGAGGAGCCCGGCCCCTCTCGCCGTAACCACCCGGCCGGAATCATGCTCTCTGGGCATGGTCGGCATTCTCAGCTACCCTTCCTGTCTCTTTTTTCTCTATCAATTCCCAGAAAAGGTGCTCGTCTATTGCGAGGGAAGATGAGACGGTTACGATCATCAGAATTATGAAGCAGGCAAAGCCGATATCGTATTCGATATGCGCCATATGGTGCAGCTTGATGATGGATATCAATATGCCGAGCATGTACACCTCCAGCATGGCCCACTCGTCGAGATGGTGGCACATCCTCATGGCAGAGGGCAGGTGAGACGGACGAATGCCCATCCACAGGCAGGTGGAGACGAAGAAGTGGAGCGACAGCTTCACAAGCGGAAAGCCCAGGCTAGTGAGACCCACCACGATGGCGACGAAGTAGTAGCCTTGGCTCCAGAAGGATGTCACGCTGTCGTAGACGGAGCCGCTTCCCTCGGTACCCAGTATGTTTAGCGTCATGATGGGCAGGAAGTTCGCGGGTATGAAAAGGAGCAGGCCGGTGAGTGAGTAGGCGAGGGTCTTTTCGACAGAGTTCTTTTCAGGGGCAAGGAGCACATTTCCGCACCTCGAACAGGCCAGAACTTGGCCTGGCTCCACGTCTCGGCGCTCATGCACCATGTCACATACCGGACAAACCAGTATCTCCTCTGGTCCGAACAATTGCTCCTCGTACTCTAATCTTCGCTTCTTCGCATGGATAGCGCCATTTCCACAGCATAAGTCTCATTTACTTTAGAATAGAGAAGTAGTTTTAGCAATGATAATCGAAAGGATTCAAGCCGAGATTGATAATTTTTACTACTTGACTCTATATTGTCGCAATGCTACAAACTAGCGAATATTGGGTACGGATTCGCTCAGAGCGCACCGGCCCGCCAGCAGGAGGATAGATGTACGGCTCCATATCGAGGAAAACGGTTGCCGGTATTGCTCTGATTTTTTTTATTTTTTATTTATCAGCAGGAAGTGCGTCGGATAGTGCAGGCCAGGGAAAGGCGCCTGATCCGTGGTTTCCCCGCGAGAGAAGCGGTCCCAATGGTTCAATAATCTTTTATGCGCCCCAGATAGATAGCTGGAAAGGGTTCGAACTCATCGATGTCTGGCAGGCATTTCTGGCAAAGCCCAAGGGAGATAGCCAGGGATATTATGGTTCCTTGCATTACAGGGCAAAGACCGAGGTCGATATAGACAAAAGAGAGGTCCTTCTCTCCGACATCCAGATTCTGGATCTCTCGATACCGAAATTGCCCAAGGATGCCAAGCTATATGAAATAGT
>WFVQ01000245.1 GCA_015491585.1 Deltaproteobacteria bacterium | reverse complement strand
CGTAGATCACCTTCTTCACCTCTTTCCCCTCTATATGGCGCTTCACCTTCGGATCCTCCAGGGCAGCCCGTTCCACCTCCTCCTTGTCGGCATCCCTGGGCATGCTCAACTGGCTCCTCACCTTGCCGTTGACCTGGACCACCACCGTCACCTCGTCGGCCTGGGCCACGGCCTCGTCCGCGACGGGCCAGGCCGCCTGGGCTATGAGCTCCTTGTTACCGAGGCGGGACCAGAGTTCCTCGGCGATGTGCGGCGCCATAGGCGATATGAGCAGGAGCATGGCCTCCACTGCCTCGCGCATCACCGGCCAGAATCCCGGGGACGACTCGGGCACCGAAGAACGCACCGACTGCGCCGCGTTGAAAAGCTCCATTATGGCGCTGATAGCGGTGTTGAAGTGGAGCCTCTCCTCGATCTCGCTGGTCACCTTCTTGATGGTCTGGTGGGTCTTTCTCCTGAGCCCGGCAAGCTCGCGGTCGAGCTCTCCGGCGGGCTTCCCGGCCGCAGAGAGTTGCTCCCGGTCCTCCATGACCATGTTCCACAATCTATTGAGGAACCGGTGGGCCCCCTCCACTCCCTTGTCGTTCCACTCCAGATCCTTCTCAGGAGGGGCCGCGAACAGGATGAAGAGCCTGACGGTATCGGCACCATACCTCTTTATCATCTCGTCGGGGTCCACCACGTTTCCCTTGGACTTGGACATCTTAGAGCCGTCCTTCAGAACCATGCCCTGGGTGAGCAGGTTCCTGAACGGCTCGTCCACCGACAGCCAACCGAGATCCCTCAACACCCTGGTGAAAAAACGGGAATACAGGAGGTGGAGTATGGCATGTTCGACTCCTCCGATGTACTGATCGACAGGCAGCCATGCGTCCACTCGCTTCCTGTCCAGGGGAGCGGTATCGCAATCGGTACAGGTGTACCGCGCGAAATACCAGGAGGACTCCACGAATGTGTCCATGGTGTCGGTCTCGCGCCTGGCCTCCCCGCCGCACCTGGGACACCGAACCTCCACGAACGAGGCGAGCTCAGGCAGGGGGGATCTTCCATCCTCGCCGAGACGGGCATCCTCGGGCAGCACCACCGGCAGCTCCTCGCGGGGCACTGGCACGATCCCGCAGGACGGACAGTGGATCACGGGAATTGGGGCTCCCCAGTAGCGCTGCCGCGAGATGCCCCAGTCCTTCAGGCGGAAGGTCACCGTCTTCTCGCCCTTGCCCAGCTCTTCCAATCTGGCGGTTATCCGCTCCTTGGCCTCGGCGCTGGAGAGGCCGTCGAATTCTCCAGAATTGACCAGGATGCCCGGCCCTTCCCACGCCTCCTCCATAGTCTCTGGAGAAAGCTCCTTGCCCTCCGGCATCACCACCACCTTGACCGGAACGGAATACTTGCGGGCGAACTCGAAGTCACGCTGGTCGTGGGCCGGGACGGCCATCACCGCGCCGGTCCCGTACTCCATGAGCACGAAGTTGGCAACGAAGATGGGGATCCTTTCGCCGGTCAGCGGATGGAGGGCATAGGCGCCGGTGAAGACCCCCTCCTTCTCCTTGCCGCCCTCTATGAGGCGGAGCCTCGACGGCATCCTGGACCAGCGCTCCACGAACTCCCGGACCGCGGACTCCTGCCCGGTCCCCGTGGAAAGCTCAAGGGCCAGGGGATGCTCCGGGGCCAGGCTCATGAAGGTGACGCCGAAGAGGGTATCGGGCCTGGTGGTGAAGATGGAAATCGCCGCGTCCCTGCCCTCCACCTGGAACTCCACAGTGGCTCCCAGGCTCTTGCCGATCCAGTTCCGCTGCATGGTTATGACCTTCTCCGGCCAGCCCGTGAGGCGGTCCAGGCCGTCCAGCAGCTCATCGGCGTATGCCGTTATCTTGAAGAACCAACCGTCCCGCTCCTGCTCCACCACCTCTTCATCGCACCGCCAGCACCGCCCCTCCTCTACCTGCTCGTTGGCCAAAACCGTCTGGCACCTCTCGCACCAGTTGACCTTGGACTTCTTGCGGTAGGCCAGACCCTTCTCCAGCATCTCCAGGAAGAAGAGCTGCTCCCACCGGTAGTACTCCGGCCTGCAAGTGGCGAGCTCGCGGCTCCAATCGTAGGAGAGGCCCAATTGCCTGAGCTGCTCCCGCATGTAGTCGATGTTGCCGTAGGTCCACTCCGCGGGATGGGTGTTGCGCTGGATGGCGGCGTTCTCGGCGGGCATCCCGAAGGCGTCCCAGCCCATAGGGTGCAGCACGTTGAACCCGTTCATCCTCTTGTATCTCGCTATGACGTCGCCGATGGTATAGTTACGGACATGGCCCATGTGGATGCGGCCCGAGGGATAGGGGAACATCTCAAGGACGTAGTACCTGGGCGCATCGTCCCCCTCACCGGCGGAGAAGCATCCCGCCTCCTCCCACCTCTCCTGGTATCTCTTCTCAATCTCAGCGAAGCGATATTTCTCAGCCATCTGGCCTGGCCCCCTCCTTCTCCATGCTTTTCTTGATGCCGTCCAGCACCCCGTTGACAAAACCCGGCGAATCCTCGGTGCCGAACAGCTTCGCCAGTTCTATGGCCTCGTTTATGGCCACCTTGGGTGGGACGTCAGGGCAGAAACAGAGCTCATATGCCCCGAGGCGAAGGATGTTCTTGTCTATTAACGCCATCCTGTCAAGGCGCCACCGCCTGCTATGTCCTGACAGGAGTTCGTCCAGCTCAACGCTCCTTGCCAGCACCCTCAATATCCGCTCCCTGGCGAAGGACACCAGAGGGGAATCGAGTGTCAGCCCCTGGCCGGACAGGTGCATGGCGTATGCCTTCAATACGAAGGCCGTATCGTCCTCTGGATCTGGATCGAGCTCCAGCCACTGCGACTGCTGCTCGCATAGGTAGGCCAGGACCTGATCCACGTCCTCCACGGGCTGCCACTCGTTCCAGTAGAGCACGATGAGGACGAGCTCCCTTCCCTTGCTCCTGAGGGGCATCAGCTATGGAGACCCTTGAAGAGATTCGCCATCTCCACCGCGGTCACCGCCGCGTCCCAGCCCTTGTTGCCCGCCTTGGTGCCGGCGCGCTCTATGGCCTGTTCTATGGTGTCGGTGGTCAGAATGCCGAAGGCCACCGGCATCTCCGACTGCAGGGCGACCTGGGCTATCCCCTTGGACGACTCTGCCGCCACGTAGTCGAAATGGGGCGTGGCGCCCCTTATGATGCAGCCAAGGCAGATGATGCAGTCATACTTTCCAGAACCCACCATCTTCTTGGCTGCCAGGGGGATCTCGAACGCACCAGGCACCCAGGCCACGTCTATGTCGGACTCTGCCGCCCCGTGGCGCACCAGGGCATCCAAGGCCCCGCCAAGCAGCTTCTGCGATATGAACTCGTTGAACCGCGAAACCACAATGCCAATCTTCAGACCCTCGGCACTCAAGTGCCCTTCAAAAACCTTTCCCGGCATCTCACTCTCCTTGCAAATACTTCATTTCCGGAAACAGCTCTCCATCGTTCGCCCCGATGAAGCGCCTAAGTCTCTCCCCTGTCTCCGTCACCACGACCGTGTTGAGCCACCCGCGCTTCTCTATCTTCCCGCCAAGCTCCCCGGATTTCACGGCCGACTTGACCACGTCGGTGTTCATCAGGGATATTCCAAGCCCCTTGCCGGAGAAACGGTACTTGACTATCAGATAGCCCCTGCCGCTCTCCTGAACAGGACGGTTCCAGCGCAAGTTGAGATAGCGGTTGCGGCCAATGGACGAGACGTGGCCCGACAACTCCGATACCTTCATGGCCCCGCCTTCGCCGAACTCCACCATCACCACCTTCAGCCCTGCCGAGGAGCCGCGCCGGCCCACATGGATATAGCCGCGTCCCCCGTCCTTCTTCCATCTCCATGTGCCCAGGAGCCGCTGATCAACGCCTCCATCTACAGGAGTAAGCGGATGCTGGAAGTAGGGAACACAGCCCGCCAGCCACAAAAGGACCGCTCCTGCCAGGAATAGCCCAGCCCGCACGCCGAACTCCTGCCTCACTCTATGTGCAGCAGGTGCCCCATCTTCTCCTGCTTGCACTTTAGATACTCGATATTCTCGTCGTGAGGCGGAATCTCGATGGGAACGCGCTCGACCACCGAGAGGCCGTAACCCTCCAAACCGACGATCTTTTTGGGATTGTTGGTCATCAGCCGCATCTTCTTGATGCCCAAATCCCGGAGTATCTGGGCCCCGATGCCGTAATCGCGCAGGTCGGGCTGAAAGCCGAGCTCCAAGTTCGCCTCCACCGTATCCTTGCCCTGATCCTGGAGGCAGTAAGCCCTCAATTTGTTCAGGAGACCGATCCCCCGTCCCTCTTGCCTCATGTAGAGGAGCACGCCCTTGCCCTCCTTGGCTATCTGAGACATGGCGTGGTGCAGCTGGGGCCCGCAGTCACACCGGAGGGAACCGAGAACGTCACCGGTAAGGCACTCGGAATGGACCCGCACGAGGATGGGCTCCGAGGGATCTATCTCGCCGTCTCCGTATATGAGGGCGAGGTGCTCGTGGTCGTCCAGGGTGCTGCTGTAGGCGATGAGCTTCCACTCTCCTCCGTATCGAGAGGGCAGTCTGGTCTCCACCTCGCGCTTCACGAAGCTCTCAGTGCGCAAGCGGTACTCTATGAGGTCGGCTATGGTGACTATCTTCAGGCCGTGCTGCTCCGCGAACTCCACGAGGTCCGGCATCCTGGCCATTGTTCCGTCATCCTTCATGATCTCGCAGATGACACCCGCCGGCTTCAATCCGGCGAGGCGCGCCAGATCCACGGACCCCTCGGTCTGGCCGGCCCGCACCAGCACGCCTCCCTCCTTGGCCCGAAGCGGGAAAACGTGGCCAGGAGTCGCTATGTCGTCGGGCGATACGTCATCCTTTATCGCGGTGAGTATCGTATGGGCCCGGTCGTGGGCCGAGATCCCGGTGGTGACACCATGACGTGCCTCGATGGAAACGGTGAATGCGGTGCCGTACCTGGAGGTGTTACGGCTCACCATCATTGGGAGCTTCAGACGGTCCACGTATTCCGGCGACAAGCTGAGACAGATGAGGCCCCTCCCGTACTTTGCCATGAAGTTTATGGCCTCTGGAGTCACCTTTTCTGCTGCAATGGTCAGGTCTCCCTCGTTCTCACGGTCTTCATCATCGACCAGTATGATCATCTTGCCCTGCCGGATGTCTTCCAGTGCTTCTTCGATAGTGGCGACAGCCATCTCTCTCACCTCTGAACGAGATTATAGGAACCCATGTTCTCCAAGGAAGTCCATGGAGAGCCCGTTTTCCCCTCTCTTCTCCTCCTTGGATTTGAAGAGCAACTTTTCAATATACTTCCCAATGATATCCACCTCAATATTTACCTTGTCCCCCGGCATCCTGAATGAAAGCGTGGTCAGTTTGGCGGTATGGGGGATGATCGCCAGGGAGAAAGAGGTGTCGTCGCAGGAGTTGACCGTGAGGCTTATGCCATCCACGGCCACAGAGCCCTTCTCTATGAAATAACGCGACAGCCCCTGGGGTATGGAGACCTTGAAGAGAATGAAGTCGGTGAGCTCCTTCCGCTCCAGGATATCTCCCACGCCGTCTATGTGCCCGCTCACGATGTGCCCTCCGAGCCTGTCGGAGAGGCGGAGCGCCCTCTCCAGGTTGACGCGGTCTCCAGGCTTAAGAGCTCCCAGCGTGGTGCGGCCCAGGGTCTCAGGAGAGACGTCGGCGGTGAACCCGGACGCGGAGATGGTGGTGGCGGTGAGGCAGACTCCGTTCACCGCTATGCTCTCACCTTCCTGTGGATCATCCAGGGGGAAGTCTGGCCGGACCTGGATCACCAGCCCCTTGGCCGTCCTCCTGGCGGACTCGATGGTCCCAAGCCCTTCGACTATCCCGGTAAACATGCCTCATCCCCCCTTTTCCAGAACCTGGCCGGGTCAGTGAAACGACCCTGTACCATGAGGTTGTCGCCGATGCGCCGGAAGACCGGGGCGTTCATGCGCGGTGCAGACGCCAGGATCTGGGCTCCTTTGCCCTTTATCGCAGACGGCGCGCCGGTTCCGCCTATCACCACCGGGGCCAGGAAGAAGACCGCCTCGTCCACTATGCCGGCATCGAAGAAGGCACCGTGGATCTCTCCTCCACCTTCCACCAGGAGCACCTGGACACCCAGGGCCCCAAGCCGCCTGAGCACCTTTTCTGGATCGATCTTGGGCCCCGGACCGCCGCCCTCTATCGATACCCCCATCTCCATGAGCCGGGAGGCCGCTGCTGAATCCACGAGCGTATCGCGACAGAACACCACGGTACCGGCCTCTGAGGTGTCGAATATACGAAACCTGGGAGAGAGAGAGAGCCGGGAGTCCAGCACAACCCTCAACGGATTCGCCCCCCGGACCCCGCGGC
>WFVQ01000244.1 GCA_015491585.1 Deltaproteobacteria bacterium | reverse complement strand
TCCTCGATGAGTGTCATGAACACTATCCTGGCCTGGGGATCCGCTGCCCGTATCATGGAGGCACCGGTGAGTCCGTCGGTGCCCCGCATGGTGATATCCATGACGACGATATCGGGTCTGGTCTCATTGTAAAGCCGAAATCCCTCCTGGCCATCCTTGGCGGTGGCCACCACCTCGTGACCGGCCCGCTGAAGCAGTTGGGTCAGTTGCTTCCTTATGAAGCTCGAATCATCTACTATAAGGACGGTCGCCATCCCTCTCACTCCTGAAATACCTGTGGGCCATCGGTGTCGCCGCTGGTTCTATGGCCCAAGGCGTGCCTGAAAGCCCTGCGCCAGGCCTCCAACGGCTCTGCAATGGCCTCGGGCAGGAACATACCGTCGTCCAGTCCCAGGTCCTTGATCCTCTTTGTAGACTCTTCGTCGATACAGCAGCTCGGCTCCTGAATCAACATCCTCCCCCCCCGGGAGACCAGGTGTTCCACCGCATCCTCCGGTATCTCGGCCCCACTGAGAACGAAGAGGGCGCAGCCCACACCAAAACCTTCCGCACAGCTTCTGATCAATTCGGCGATACCGGGCTCTGCATCTCCCACCGCCGAGGGCCGCCAACATCCCTCCTCCTGGCACAACCGGACCGGCGTGGAGATGGGGCAGATGATGGCCGTTCCTCCCTCGATGGAATTCACTCCATCAAGGGACCGGACATGGAACGGAGAGAGCGGATCGAGCTCATGGGCCAGCGGCGCCGCCAGGCGCTCCACCACGTCCAGTACGAACAATACGGCTATGTCTTCGTCGTCGGGGAGATGGGGAACCACCTTCGCAACCTCCAGCAGAGAGCCGACTCCGCCTAGAAAAATGGCTATCCCTTCCACCGTGGTAGAGGGCTTGATTTTGCGGCCCGCCTGAGGGACCCTCTTCGCCCTGCGGGCATTGACCACCTTCAGGGCCTTTGCCCTGCGGGCCAGGGCCGCTATCCGGTCGGCCACCGGTTCGATCCCCTCCCCAGGCTCCGGCTTGGGCACGAAATCTATGGCGCCCAGCCGCAAAAACTCCATGGCCCTGGGCATAGCCCCTTCGTCCAGGCCGCTAACCAGTATGACCGGCGCCGGCGACCGGATCATTATGTGCTTGAGGGCCATATCTCCGTCCATCACCGGCATGTTCATGTCGAGGGTGACGAGATGGGGGTGCCGTTCCATCAGGAGGTTGAGGGCCTCCTGGCCGTGGGAGGCCGTATGTATCTCCGCCCCATCCAGCCGCTCTTCCAGGGCGGAGGTCAAGGCCTTACACATGAAATCGGAGTCATCGACTATGAGCAACCTGATGAGCTGGCCCTGGCCTCCTCTCTTTTTGTTTTCGTCTATGAGCCGGGAGGCCTCTATCAAGAGGAAGTTGTAGGGTGCGGTGATGGAGCGGGTAGCAGTGCTCCCCGGCAGGTAGTGGAAAAGGGCGTTTTCCCACACCATAAGCTCGAAGAAGGCGTCGGTGCCTACCAGGGAACCGGTCTCTGCGTGGACTACATCACCGTCCATGCAGTAGATGACCCCTTCCGCACCATCCTTGGAGAGATGGATGGCCCGGTTCTTCCCCTCGAGGCAGGCCAACTGGACCAACTCTGGCAGGGACACGCCCTCCATGAGGCCGGAGAGGCCCTCTCTTCCCTCTATCTCCTTCAGGAGCTCCTTGAACCGTGGATCTCTGAGGAGCACACTCATGAGTCAGTCCTGTTCAGCTCCAATCGCCTATCTCCTTGGCCAGGTCAGGAATGACAAGGTGGTCGCAGCCTACCTTCTCGGTAACCGCTTCGATCTGATCCGGACACAAACAGGTGTCGGGCCTCTGGGCCAAGATCCTTCCCCCAGAACGTTTGATTTCCTGGGCGCCGGTGATGCCGTCGAGCTGGTCTCCTGAAAGGAAGACACCCAGGACCCTCGGCCCGAACCTCTCGCTGGCGGAGAACATTAGGAGGTCCAAGCCGCTCTCCTTGTCTGGCCCGTGCTCCGAATCCACATCGTGGGCTGAGGCCAGGGGCAGGGAGCGGCTGCTCACCCTGAGCACGGTCTGCCCCTTCTTTACCTCGATGGCAGACGAGTCTTCGCTGCTAACGAAATATGCCTTTCCGCCATGGAGAGGTATCCCGTCCTCCACCATGGCGGCAGGAAACGCCAGGAAGGGACGGATGTAGTCCACAAAGGCTCTCAGGTAGCGAGTAGGCGTGGCCATGGATATGATCAATGGGGATCGGGGTGGCGCCAATCGCGGGAGCAGGGAGAGAACCGAAGCGTAGCCACCGGTTGATGCCGCTACTATAGTGACGGCCTCAGGTTCCTCGCTGCTGGGTTCTGCTTGGGACCGTGCCACCCGGAGCCGTAGATACCTGGCGGCCTCGACCTTGATCCTTGCCGCACGCCTAATCTTTGTCCGCAGGATATCTCCCTGCTGTTCCAGATCTTCTCCCTCGTTTCTGGAGGGCTTTTTGAAGAAATCTACCGCCCCATATCTCAGGGCCTCGAAGGTGACCCGGGATCCGTCGCCGGTAAAGGCGCTTACCATGACCGTGGGCAGGGGATTTCTGACCATCAGCCGCTTGAGTACGCTCAATCCGTTCATCCTCGGCATGTGGACATCGAGGGTACAGACATCACACGAGAGCTCCGTGAGCCGTTTAACCGCCTCCTGCCCGTTCAGGGCCCTCCCAACCACCTCGATGGAGGGGTCTTCGGAAAGGATGCGCTCCATGGCCCTACACATAAGGGGAGAGTCATCCACCACGAAGACCTTTACCCTTTGCTGACCATTCACCACCATCCTCCTTCCTCTGGTCTAATGGGTGTGTACCGAGGGGTCCACAGCCCTCTCAAGGGCCAGCCGCCTGCCGAACCCGTTTATTCTGGCCCACAGCTCCTGTTCCGAGCGGCACACCTCTCCAGCACCGGCGGCCAACGCCATGGTGGAACTCTCTTCATATAAACAGAGATGGGGAGACAGTATATAGCCCTCACAACCTTGATCCCTGATCTCCTTGAGCCCGGAAATCCCCTGGTCGCTGGTTCCACCGAGGACTACCCCCATCACCGAACCATCCATTACAGCCGCCGCCTCGGCGAACAGGGCATCGAGACCAAACTCTCTTCTGGCTACCAGCGCCAGTCGCCCATCCTTGTTCCTCTCTATCCCCAGGGGCTCTTCATAGCTCAATAGGATACAGGTTCCGGCCTCTATTTCCCCCTCCTTTTGGTGGGAGATCCGCCAAGGCACCAGCTTGTCCAGCTCCTGGGAATAGGATGCCAGGACCTTGGGAGAGATGTCGTGCACCACTATCAAGGCCAGGGGGAGGGAGGGGTTGCAGTTGGCGAGGAGCCGTATGAGATGAGAACTTGTGCCTCGATGGGCCGCCACCACCACCAGCCCGGCCGGAACCCCCTTGGCGCTCCCTTTTTCCGCCCCCCTTCCCGGTAGCCTGGCCCTCTTGATGCAGAGGGGATCGATGTTGGCCGCCAACCTTACTGATCTTTGGAGCTCGTTGGCTTCCTCGTGGATGTCCAGGGAGATGGTGCCGGAAGGCTTGGGGAAGAAGTCCACCGCCCCGAGCCGAAGGGCCTCCAGGGTGATTCTGCCCTGATCGGCGAGGCCGCTCACCATGACGATGGGCAGCGGGTGTCGGACCATGATGTGCTTTATGGCGGTGATTCCATCCATCACCGGCATGTCCACATCCATGGTGACCACATCCGGTTTCAGGGTGGAGACCGCCTCCAGGGCCTCCTCCCCATGCTTGGCCACCCCCACAACCTCCATTATGGAGTCCTTGGAGAGGATCTCTACCAGGGCCTTTCGCATGAAGGCCGTATCGTCCACCACCAGAGCCTTGACCTTCTTCTCTTCACCTTCCACCATCTCTCCCCCCTACGATGTCAGGACGTCTCTCCAACTCTCTTCGATGAGTTCCTTCTTCTCTTTCAGTTGCCGTGCCAACATCTTTACGGTGTCGCCCCCCAGATTGAGCCGTTTCGG
>WFVQ01000243.1 GCA_015491585.1 Deltaproteobacteria bacterium | reverse complement strand
AATTTATACTTAGCAAGAAGGACAAGGCGGCCAGCGCCAGCCAAGATGACGCCTACGGCGGCAGGTTCTACAGGATATACAGGAAGTTCCTCACTGGTGCTATCAAGGCCAGGTGGCTGACCATAGGAGTGGTCATAGGACTGTTCGTACTCTCGGTGTACGGGTTCGGGCATGTCAAGCAGCTCTTCTTTCCTGCCTCCACGAGGCCTCAGTTCATAGTGGAGTGCTTCTTCCGGGAAGGGATACATATCCGCGAGACCGAGAAGCAGATCCAACGCATGGAGAAGTACCTCATGCGCATAGAGGGTGTCACCCAGGTGGCATCCGCCATCGGAGGCGGTCATCCGAGGTTCCTCCTCACTTACAGCGTGCCGGTGGAGGCGGCCAATCAGTACGCCAGCGTCCTTGTATCGGTTGAGGACTACAGGCTCATAAATGGCATGGTCGGCAAGATCCAGCGCGACCTGGAAGAGATGTTTCCTGACGCCTGCATAAACGTCAAGAAGTTCAATCTCGGTCCTGCCACAGGAGGCAAAATCCAATTGAGGATAAACGGTTCCGATCCCGAAGAGCTCAGGGCATTGGCCGAAAAGGCCATGCAGATACTCCGCGATGCAAATGCCAAGGCGGTGAGGAGCGAATGGGGCGAGAAAATCAAGGTTCCTGTCCCGGTGATCGCCGAGGATAGAGCCATGGCTCTGGGCATCACCAGGCCTATGGTGGCCGAGGCCCTCCAGGCGACCTTTTCGGGCAAGACTACCGGAGTCTACCGAGAAGGGAACAACCTCCTCCCCATCATAGCCAGGGCTCCAGAACCGGAGAGGGACTCCATCGAGGATCTCACCGAGATACAGATCTATAGCCCTATGGCAAGGAAATACATCCCCATCATGCAGATACTCAATGGCGTGGAGACCAAATGGGAGACGGCGCGCCTGTCCCGTTGGCACAGACGCCAGATGATAAAGATCCACGCCGATCCAAGAGGGGACGAGCTGCCCGCCGAACTGATGGCCAGGGTCAAACCCAAGATCGAACAGGCCCTTGGGGTCGATCTCGCGGCGTATAGGGGAGAGCCGCTCAAGGACGGAGAGGAGTGGACTGCCAAGACCATCCCCATAAAATACGACGACATAATCCCCTTGAAGGGGAAGCCCGGCTATTTTATAGCATGGGGCGGAGAGCTGGAGGATTCCTCTGACTCCCAGGCACAGCTTGCCGCTAACATCCCCATCTACTTCGGCATGATGATCCTGATCGTTATCTTCATGTTCAATGCCTTCAAGCAACCGCTTATAATCTGGCTCACGGTTCCCTTGGCCCTGATAGGCGTAACGGCTGGGCTCCTGCTGTTGAAGCAGCCCTTTGGCTTCATGGCCCTTCTGGGACTCATGAGCCTTTCCGGTATGCTCATCAAGAATGCCATAGTCCTCATCGACCAGATAGACATAAACATCAGGTCCGGCATGGACCGGTTGGAGGCAATAGTGGAGTCCGGCGTCTCAAGGATGCAGCCGGTCATGATGGCGGCGCTGACCACTATGATGGGCATGATCCCCCTGTTCCAGGACGCCTTCTTCGTCTCTATGGCCGTCACCATCGTATTCGGTTTAGGCTTCGCCACGGTCCTGACTTTGGTGTTCGTGCCGGTTCTGTATGCAACGTTCTTCAAAATATGAGAGGGGTGGTGATCAAATGAGAAGAGAATGGATCGTTCTATCCTCCATCGTCATGATCCTCTTCGTCATAGCGGCCTTCCACGCCCCTTCCTCCGCCGCGGACGGATGCGGCCCCAAGGCCCGGAGGGTCTCCGTGGGATTCGTGACCGATGGGGCGACCGAGGCCGATCAAGCCCTGGTAGAGCTGTTCAAGAAGGAGGTCGCCTCCACCCTTGCCCCTGATTTCTGCCCTGTCTTCAGCGAAAGGTGGACACTCTCTGGCAACGATACCAGAGAGGGGGTCAGGAAGGCACTGGACCGTCTCTTATCCAGCGATGGACCGGGCATGGTGATAACTCTTGGTATAATAGCCTCCACGGAGGCGCTGGAGCGGAAACAGCTTTCAAAACCGGTGATCGCGCCGTATGTGGCCGATTTCGCATTGAAGGGGAGGAAACGGTCCAAGAGTAGCGGCATAAGGAACCTCGTCTACATAGACTCCGCCTACTATCTTGACTCGGATATAGAGGCGTTCCGAAGGCTCAAAAAATTCAAGAAGATAGGACTCATCCTGGACAAGCGCGAGCTCTATTACATAGGGGATATATACCGTCTGGCACATGAATTCGGGGAGAGGCACGGCCTCAAGGTGTCCCTCGTTCCTGCATGGGATAGCGCCGACGACGTGCTCGCGGAGCTGCCCCAAGGCATAGATGCCGTGCTGGTAGGGCCGCTATGGCATCTCGGCCAGGAACAGCAGCAGCGCCTGGCAGAAGGCCTGATAGCCAGGGGAATCGCCGGCTTCGCCATATGGGACCGGGCACAGGTGGAGGCAGGTCTTCTGGCCGGCGCTGAGACTGGTGAAAAGCACGTTGTACTGGCCAGAAGGACTGCGGTCGCAATCCTGGACATACTCCAGGGGGATAGGCCCCGATCTATCAATGTGGAATTCGCCCGCGAACGGATGTTGACCATAAACATGGCCACTGCCAGGCGGCTCAACATATATCCCAGCCTTCTCCTCCAGACCGAGGCCGACCTCATTAACGAGGAAGAGGAGACGGGTGCACGCCGCCTCAACATAAGGAAGGCAGTGGAAGAGGCCATTGCCGCGAACCTCCGGCTCCAGTCCGCGTATGTGAACGTGAAGGCCGGGGAACACGCTGTCAGGGAGGCTATGGCCGATCTCCTCCCCAGGATCGATGTCTCCACCGGCGCCAGGGCCATAGACGACGACAGGGCCGAGGCCGGAGGAGGCGTGTCTCCCGAACGGGCCTGGACCGGCAGCGCCGGAGGCTCCATACTGCTCTACTCCGATACCAAATGGGCGCGCTACACCGCAGAAAAGCATCTCCAGCAGGCAAGGAAGATGGACAAGGAGCGGGTGAAGCTTGATGTCACCTACGATGCGGCCGTGGCCTATCTGAATGTCCTCAGGGCAAGGACCGTGGAGAAGATATACAAGG
>WFVQ01000242.1 GCA_015491585.1 Deltaproteobacteria bacterium | reverse complement strand
TCAAAAATGCGGGATAGGAAGGGCGGGGCAGGCTGACCGCCCTGGGCGTTACCTACTACAACAAATACAGGAGATAAAGACATGACCCACGAGGCCGAGGCGTATATAGATGATTCCAGGGAACTGCGCGACGATGATACCTTTTGTTTCTCTTGCACCCCCGATAAGGAGTGTTTCACGGCATGTTGCCATGATCTCAATCTGGTCCTCATGCCGTATGACATTTTCAGGCTGAAACACCGCCTGGGAATCACTTCCCAGGAGTTCCTCGATCGTTACACCAGTGTGCATGTGGGGCAGGGCTCTGGGCTCCCAGTGGTCATGCTCCAGATGGAAGGGCCCTATCTGAAGTGTCCGTTTCTTGAGGAGGGCAAGGGATGTTCGGTCTATGAGGACAGACCTGGTGCCTGCCGCACCTATCCCCTCGCCAGGATCGCTGCCAGGAGCAAGGATAGGGAGGGAGTGGACGAGTTCTACTACCTAGTGCGCGAGCCCGACTGCCAGGGATTCAACGGCGGTCGCCAGTGGAGCGTGAGGGAATGGAAAGAGCACGAGGGCATCGCCGAATACAACGAGATGAACGATCTGTTTGGTGAATTGCTGCAGGCAAAGACAGAGACGGGAGTGCAGAGCCTGCATGCCGATCAGATCGAGCTGTTCTACATGGGGTGTTACAATCTCGATGAGTTCAGACGATATTTCCTCGAGGGGCCCAACCTGGACCGCTACATGGAACCCGAGGAGGTGGTTAAGAGTATATCCGAGGACGAGCTGGAGCTGCTGAAGTTTGCCATTGGGTGGGTGAAGAAAAAGCTGTTTCAGGGGAGCTGTTTCGCCTGCGGCCTGCCCCCTCAGGAGTAATCCTTCCAGGGGCGTTGTTTGTCGGGCTCGATGAACAGCTTGTAGAGCAAAAGTCCCGCCATGAGCGCCTGCATGGGCATTAGGGCTACCTCGGGAAATGCCCGGTTTTCTGCATTCAGCAGCGAGAGGATGGAGAGGACCGCAAGGAGTTCATAACCCATCCTCCTGAACCGCCTCACCTCGTTGAAGAGGTAGATGTTGATGGTGGGCACCACCAGGGCTATGAGTGTAAAAACGCTGAACGATCCGAAGCTGAGAGCGAAGTAGAACTTTTTCAGGGTGACGTAACCCAGGGATAGCAGAAGGGCGGCATTGAGGAGCTTGAAGCGCTCCTTCAGGGCGGGATAGGGGGTTTGCTTCAGGAAGAATTCCACTTCCTCCCTCTCGGCCTTGCCGTCCAGCGCCTTAAGCACCTCCAGTTTCGACCTCCCTTGGGCCAGCAGGCCCTGGACTTCCGCCTCTATGTCCAGGGTCGGTTTCATCCCTATTCACCAGCGAGGGCGTCCAGCAGGGTATAAAGGTGCTTATGCATCTCGTCGCACCGGCGCAGCTCCGAAACGATCTCTTTCTCCTCCTGGATGTATTCTCCCTCTTCCTCGAGCTCGTCGCGGCAGTTCTCTATTAGGCTGGATATGGAGTCGGGGGTGCTCTCTATGTGGAACTGGAGCCCCACTATCCTGTGGTCCAGTGAAAACGCCTGATTCACGCATCCGTCTGACGATGCTATATGGTGGGCGCCACTGGGGATGGCAAAGGTGTCCCCGTGCCAGTGAAATGCGGTCATGGTGCCCGGAAGCCCCTTGAACAGGGGAGATTCCCAGGCCAGGGGAGTGAATACCACCTTGTGCCATCCTATCTCCTTGACTGGATTCCTCCTTACCTCTGCCCCTAAGACCAGGGCCAGGAGCTGTGCCCCGAGACAGATCCCTATGATCTTCTTTTCTGCTGAACAGGCATCCTGGATAAACCCCTTTTCCTGCCGCAGCCACGGATATTGATCCTCGTCGTGGACTCCCATAGGGCCTCCCATTACCACCAGGAGATCGAAGTCGTCCATGCCTGGCAGAGGATCGTCCTGATAAAGATGGGTGGCCCTGATGGTGTGGCCTCTATCCCTTGCCCAGTCGAGTATCTTCGCCGGTGTCTCGAACGGTACGTGCTGAAGGTAGTGGATCTTCATTGTTTCTTTTCCTCTATGCCCCCTGATGCATCTCTTTGAACAGCTTGCGCTCCGCTAAAGCCTTTCTCTCCTCGTAACACTTTCTCACGATGTTTACGTCGTGGACGAAGTGCTCCATTTCACCCATGGTCAGGGCCTGGGGGCCGTCACACAGGGCCAGCTCCGGCCTTGGGTGGAATTCCACCAGTATCATGTTGGCCCCTGCGATGACCCCCTGGGCAGTGGCGTGAAAGATGTCGAGTAGGCCGTCGGATGCCCGGTCCTTGCAGCCGACGGAGTGGGTGGGATCTATGCAAACCGGCAACCTGGTGAGTCTCTTCACCACAGGGACGTGGCCGAAGTCGATGAGGTTGCGGTGGGGTTTGCCCAGCTCCACCTTTACGCCGCGGAGGCAGAATATGATGTTCCTGTTTCCCTCGTTTGCTATGTATTCCGCCGCATTCAGGGATTCCTCGAGGGTTAGGCCCATTCCCCTCTTGTAGAGCACCGGAAATTCCTGTTGCGACCCAACGGCCTTTAACAGCTCGAAGTTCTGGGCGTTCCTGGTCCCAACTTGCAGCATTACGCCAGTGGGATTGCCCGCCCGCTCCAGTTCCTCTTTTATCTCGTCTATATGGGATGGCCGCAATACCTCCATTGCGATCACTTTTATTCCGTACTTGCCAGCAAGCTCGAAGAGCCAAGGCAGACAGCTGCGTCCGTGTCCCTGGAAGTCGTAAGGGCTGGTCCTCGGCTTATACACCCCCATTCGAGCGGTTACGATTCCGAGGCGCTGCATGTTACGTAGGATTGTTTCCACGTGTTCAGGCGTGTCCACGGCGCATGGGCCTATGAAGATATGGAGAGTATCCTGGCTGAAGGTTAGGCCTTGGTATTCGAAGCCTATCTGATCAAGCTGCCCCCCATGCCTGCCTATCTGCCTGTATTTGCTGGAGACGCGGACTACCTTTTCCACGCCAGGCATGCGTTCTATGACATCTCCTGGGATGTCGTGGGTGGCCCCGATCAGGTATATCTCGGTGACGACCCTGGATACAC
>WFVQ01000241.1 GCA_015491585.1 Deltaproteobacteria bacterium | reverse complement strand
GTTATATTATGTTGAGGTTAATATGAGGTGGTCCCCATTTTTAGACAGCGTTTGCCCCATTTTAACTTAGCCTCCGCTGCTTCTTTTATGCCTCCAGAGCCTCCTGGTAGATCTCATCAGGAAGCAGGTAGCCCGAGAGATTGATGGAGGCGTTCGATGTTGTAGAAGCTGAACCACTGCATCCAGCCCTTGCGGAGCTCCGGCACTGAAGAGAACTCCCTGATGTAGATGAGTTCATATTTCAAAGAGCGCCAGAGTCTCTCGATGAAGATGTTGTCGATGCAGCGCCCCTTGCCGTCCATGCTGATAGCAATATAATGTCTTTTGAGATGAGAAGATCGCCTCATGGAGCATGATAGCCGCAACGGGTACATTGTTGACCTTGTGCCAGCTTATGGCCACATTTACATATCCAGCCGATTTGACGAGCCGGATTGCCCACTACCAGCGCATGGGCTGGAACATCTTTGGTGACCACGGCGCCTGCTCCAATGAATGCGTATTCTTCAATGGTGACTCCGCAGATGATGGTAGCGTTGGCTCCAATGGTGGCCCCTCTTTTTACCAGGGTGGTCCGCAATTCTTTCATGCGCGGTATCTCCGCCCTGGGATTGTAGACGTTTGTAAACACTGCTGAAGGCCCTACGAACACGAAATCTTCCAGAGTAACTCCCTCGTAAATCGAGACATTATTTTGAATTTTGCAATTGCGGCCGATTGTTACACTCGGGCCGATCACCACGTTCTGCCCGATGTTGCATTCTGGCCCGATCTCGCTCTCTCGCAGAATGTGGCTGAAGTGCCATACCTTGGAGCCTTTCCCTATGGTTACTCCATCATCAACTATGGCTGTAGGATGAATAAAATAGGGCTGGTCCGCCCCAGATTCATCCGCTGGGACGATTTTGCCGCCGGTCTCTATGGCCTTTTGACATGCATTCAACACCTTTAGTACCCTGAGCCCTTCATAGCCATCGGTTTTGGGCCGCTGGCGCGTGGCCATGCAGTGGACAAAGTGTTCGCACTCAGCCCTTAGAGGTTCATACTGGGGTACATCTACATACTGGCACTCTGCCTTCACCGCTTCCGGGATTTTGCCCCGCCATTCCACCTTGTGGGGATATAGGGCGAGTTTGCGTTCCCAGGGAAGGGTATCGTCAAAAACAGCCATCTGTTGATCGCCAACGATGACCAGTTTTTGTTCCTTGAATGGATGGAGCCATGAGACAAAGATGTGGGCCTTGACACCACTGGGGAAGGATAGCAGAGAAACCGTTACATCAGCTATTTTCTGATGTAGGTAGTTTCCACTATGTGCTTGTATTTCTTCTGGAAATTCTTCTAAAAGTCCCAATATGATGGATACATCATGGGGGGCAAAGGACCATAGGACGTTCTCTTCGCGGCGGAGTTTACCCATGTTCAATCGATGAGAATATATGTAACGAATACGCCCTAGACGTCCTTCCTTGATGAGATTATGTAATGCCTCGAGGACCGGGTGGTACCACAAGAGGTGCCCTACCATGAGTATCTTTCCGCACTCCTCTGCCAAGCTTATAAGCTCTTCTCCCTCTCTCTCCGAAAGGCAGAGGGGTTTTTCTACATAGACGTCCTTGCCGGCCAGTAGTGCTTCCCTGACTATATTGCCATGTGTTTCCGCAGGCGTGGCAATGGCAATGCCGCGGACAGATTCGTCTGTAAGCGCTTGTGCCAAGGCGTCCATGATTTTGATGTCTGGATAGTCTCTCTTTAACCATTCTTGAACTGGAGGGCTTGGGTCCACAACCGCTTTAAGGACACCAATAGAGTGAAAATTACGAACCAGGTTCCTTCCCCAGTATCCAGCGCCTATAAGTGCTACCCCTGCGTTAGGAGACAGAATTTCCATTGTTGTCCTCACTTTCCCTTTAAAAATAAGCGTAATACCGCCCTTTGGATACCAGCCCGTATTTTGGGGCTTGGTATTCTAAGCGATGCCAAGATTCAGATGGAACGGACTCCAGGTATACCACCACTTCCTTTTGTCCGCCTAGCGTCTCTATGGGCACCCGGGCCCCGTCTTCTCCATATAGCCCGGAGAATATACCTTACTATATCGGCCTCCCCGAGTATAACCGACACGCGCCCCTTCTTGAATGGAAGCTGGTGTGCTTCGGGCAGTACAACATGGCCCGTATCGTCCTCCCTCATCTTGAGCCCATCGATAAGCCGCTCTGGTACGGAAAGATACAAATTCCCGAAGCGTACGACTCCAGCTACTCCATAGGTGCTGGATATAGCCACCCAGTTGGCCATGTTTGGATTCAGCTTGGCAAAAAGATATCCTGGAAAGAAAGGCCGCGAGACCAAACGCCGTTTTCGAGCATGATTTGGAGTTGCCCCGTTTTAGCGGACTGTTTATGCCTTTCGTTTCAAGCTGCTTGAGCATATTTTTTCAAAGTTTATTGGAGATAGTTGTCCCAGCCCTGAGTGACGCCTATGAGGATTATACTATCCCTCGATGAATTCGAACACAGCCATACGGGCCTCGGTCTGGCTGCGGAACCTGCGCCTTTCCAGGAGTTCGCACTTGAGTGTGGCAAAAAAGCTCTCACACATCGCGTTATCGTAGCAATCGCCAACGGATCCCAGAGAAGGACGTACTCCAGCCTTTTTGCAGCGAAGCCCGAAGGCAATAGAGGTGTACTGTGTTCCATGATCGGAGTGATGGATCACTTCCCTGGGGCGTAGCTGCGCCACGGCCATGTCAAGGGCATCGAGCACTAACCGAATACGAAGATGCGTGGCCATGGCCCATCCAGCAATCCGGCGGCTGAACATGTCCATCACCACAGCCAGATATAAAAATCCTGCCCAGGTGGGGACATAGGTGATGTCCGCCACCCACAACCTGTCAGGAGCCTCGGCTGTGAAGTTACGCTCGACCAGGTCCTCAGAGACGAGGGGCCGAACATCTCGCTTCGTAGTGTGGATCTTTTTTCGGCGACTGACGCCTTCAAGCCCAGCCTCACACATCAGGCGGGTGACACGCTTGCGGCCGACGCGAACTCCCTGCTCAACACGCTCTGCATGCACACGAGGTGCACCGTAGGTACCGCGAGAACGCTCGTGAATGGCCCTGATGCGCTCAGTGAGCTCTCTATCCGATTTGGACCTGGCCGACGGCTCCATGTTGAGCCACCCATAGAACCCGCTGGTGGAGACACCCAGGACACGGCACATGGGGGCAACCAGAAACACGGCCTGATTCGCCTTCACCACTTCGAAGACTTGGGTGGGATCGAATCGGTCTCCCGGGCGAACCAGGCCGCTGCTTTTGCCAAGATATCTCGCTCAAGGCGAATACGGCGGTTTTCTCGGCGCAGCCGACGAAGTTCCTCACGCTCGGCGCTGGTCAGGCCGTCCAGACGGCGCCCTTCATCT
>WFVQ01000240.1 GCA_015491585.1 Deltaproteobacteria bacterium | reverse complement strand
TACCATAGGAGCCCTAATTGGAAGGCCCCGTCCCGCGAAAGCGGGGCGGGGCTTAGTTGTTTGCAGACTTGACCGACGGAAAGAGCGAGGCATCGGTGTGGGGAAGAAAGAGGCTGCTGACGTAGTGCTCCATGAACCTGGGATTCTCACTCAGGTCGAAATGGGTCATCATGGCCGCCACCTGGTCCATAGTGTTCATGACCTCGGTGGAGCAGGCAGCGGCCCTGGCACCGATCAGGGAGCTGTTGCCTGCGAAGAAGAACCTGTCCCTGGGTATGTCCGGCAGGAGACCGATGGTGATGGCCTGCTCGAGGTTGAGATAACTTCCGAAATTTCCTGCCAGGATGACCCTCTCTATATCTTCCAGCCCCATACCAACCGATTCCAGAAGCGTGAGATAGCCGGCGAACATCGCCCCTTTGGCACGCACGAGGTTCTCTACGTCGGCCTCTGTGAATACGATGTCCTCTCCGGTCGCCGTTGCGCCGGCCTCTACCACCACATACTCCCAGCCGTCGCGCCCTTCCCTGATACGGGGCGTGGACAGGTCGCGCCGGAACTTGCCCTGCTGGTCCAGGGCGCCGGTGGTGAACAGGTTGGCCAGCAGGCTTATGATGCCGGAACCGCAGATGCCCTTGGCCTTCCGCCCGCCAATAGTGAGTGCCATCGGCTCATATGTCTCAGGGTGGATGTCCACCACCTCTATGGCCCCGGTGGTGGCCCTCATGCCGTGCCTTATCCCTCCGCCTTCGAAGGCAGGACCGGCAGAGCATGCTGCACAGGCCATCCAGTCCTGGTTGCCAAGGACGATCTCACCGTTGGTCCCTATGTCGATGAAGAGGGTGAGGTCTGGATGCCGATGCACCCCAACCCCTACGACGCCAGCGACTATGTCTCCTCCAACATAGCTGGCTACACAGGGGGCACAGAACACCCTAACGTGACCGGGAACGGAGAGCCCAAGATCCACGGCCCTTATTGGCGGGAAGTGGGAGGCCACAGGCACATAGGGCGAGGCCCGCAGGAACCGCGTATCCAGCCCGAGGAGAAAGTGGGTCATGACAGTATTGGCCGCTATGGATATGAAGCCCAGGCTCTCCATCCCGTCTCCGAGCAACTCGGAGAGCAGACCGTTGAGGCAAGAGATTATCTTCTCCTGGAGAAGGGCTGCCCCGTCACCCCGCCTGGCGAATTCCATGCGCGAGATCACGTCCTCCCCGTAACTCACCTGAGGATTGTAGTCCGAGACCTCCTTGATGGCCTCACCTGACGAAAGCTCTATAAGCTGGGCAGAGACAGTGGTGGTGCCGATGTCTATGGCCACTGCCTGGTGGGCCGTGCTGGTTCCGGCGGCCTCCACCCTTATAAGACGCTGAACCCCCTTGACCGCGCTGTCCATCAGCGAGACCACTACGCTCCAGCTACGGTCGCGCAGGGCATGGGGCAGCTCTCCGAGGACCTGGCTATCCACCTCCAGACTCATGCCCTGGAGCTTTCCCTGCGCCAGCTCCCGCTGAAGCCGCTCCAGATCGCTAACACTGTCCTGGAGCGTGGGCTCGGGCAGGGAAATCTCCAGCTTCTTGACCACCGGATCTATCTTGTAGAAAACGCCCTCGCTGTGCCGGCGCATCCAGGAGGCCCTGGCAGGCTCCCGTTTCTCCAGGGCCTTCCGGTCCATCTGCGACTCCACCGGTATCCTGACGACCACGTCGCCCTCCGGAAACGAGGCGCAGGCCTTCCATCCTCCGTCAGGAAGCCTCTCTCCGGTGAGCCTTCCCTCCTCAAGAATCACCTTGCACTTATTGCACACACCAGCGCCGCCGCACGAGGCGTTTATGTGCACCCCTGCCCTCATGGCGGTCTTGATCAGGGGCTCACCCTCCCCTGACTCGATGGTGGTCTGTATAGGTAAAAAGGTAACCTTAGCCATCTTAACCTTGAACCTTTCGCGGGATCCCGGGCTTAGACGCACCTCAACCCCTTACCAGGCCTGAAAACCACCTGCCATCCACCTGGAAGGAGGCGCTCCTCGCCGGTCCGCGGATTCTTGAAACGGCGCGGCCCCCTGCGGCTCAAAAAGAAACTGCCAAACCCCCTAAGCTCGACCCTATTGCCTTTGGCCAACTCCTCGGCCATTTTCGAAAACACAACGCCCACCACCTCTTCACAGTCCACAAGAAGGAGATCTGGGAAACGGCTTTGAAGTCGCCGCGCAAGCTCCTTTTTGAGGACGACAACCGCGGCGGACATAGGCTACCGCACCCCCGAGACGGCGTCTTTCACGCCCAGGAGCCCTTTCATGAGCCCCTGCCCCAGCCTTGTGCCGCTCTCCTCGAGAAGCCGGCGGAACAGTTCCACCTTGTCTTCCCTGGGCTTCACGAGCCTGGGCTTCCCCTCGATGCCTCCAAACTGAGCCGCCTTGTCCACGGCTGCCCCGAACGGGCCCAGCTCATCGACCAATCCCAGCTCCAGGGCCTGACGGCCGGTGAAGAAACGGCCGTCGGCTATGGAACTAACCTTTGCCATCTCTATATGGCGCGCAGAGGCGACCGCCTCGACGAACTGGAGGTGGACATCGTCCAGCGCCGCCTGGATCACCCCTCTCTCCTCCTTGGTCAAGGGACGGGTCACGCTGCCGATGTCCTTGTACTTGCCGCTCTTGACCACAGTGGTCGTGATCCCCAGCTTCTTCAAGAGTTCTCCAAAATTGGGGATCTGCATTATCACCCCTATGCTGCCGGTGAGCGTCCCGGGATTGGCACAGATGTACCGCGCGCCCAGGGCGGCATAATATCCTCCAGAGGCGGCCACGTTGCCCAGGGAGGCCACCACCGGTTTCTCCTGGTCAAGACGCCGGATCTCCTGATACAGCTCCTGAGAGGCGCCCACTGCGCCGCCTGGGCTGTCGATTCTGACCACCACTGCCTTGACCGCATCGTCGGCCCCCAGCTCCCTCAGGTCGTCGAGCACAGAGGAGACATCCTGGATCACCCCTTTGACCTCGACGACACCGACCGCCGGACCTTTCGCCACCTGGATGTTCCCAGCCCTGCCAGCCAGCACGGCCACGAGAACAAAAAAGGCCGCCACGGAGAAGAGGACGAGCCCCCCTATGGCAGCCAGTATAGCGACTAGGGGATGACAGCTCCTGCTGGCGCCGTTACCGCTGGACACGGCCACCCCCTACCTCTCTTTTCCGCATCAGATGCGCCTATTCCTCCTTGGCCTTGACCTTCTGGAGGAGCTCTTCCTGAAGAAGGCTGCCCAGCGTGGTTCCGCCCTGCTTGCCGGAAGAAGAGTACTCCTTGAAATAAAGCTGCTCCTCGTCTTCGGAGATCTTCTTAACGGACAGGCCGATCCGCCTCTCCAGCGGGGCGAGGTTTATCACCTTGGCCTCTATCTCCTGGCCCACCTCGTACTGGCCCACCGGAGTCTTTATCTTGCCTGGCCCGAGCTCGGATACGTGGATCAATCCCTCAACACCGTCCTCGAGCTCCACGAATACGCCGAAGTCGGTGACGTTGGTGATCTTCCCGGTGACCGTGCTCCCCACCGGATACCGCTCAGGCACGGAATCCCACGGATCGGGAATAAGCTGCTTGACCCCGAGGGAGAAGCGCTGTTTCTCCACATCGACATTGAGGACAACGGCCTGGAGGGTATCACCCTTCTTGTACAGTTCATTGGGATGCTTGATGCGCTTGTTCCAACTCAGGTCGGATATGTGGACGAGACCGTCGATACCCTCTTCTATCCCTATGAAAAGACCGAAGTCGGTGATATTCTTCACCGTACCCTCGATAACCGTACCCTCTGGATACTTCTCCTTCACCACCTCCCAAGGATTGGGCTGGACCTGCTTCAGGCCCAGAGAGATGCGCCTGGCCTCGAGATCCACGCCAAGGACGACCACATCCACGACGTCGCCCACATTAACCACTTGGGAGGGATGCTTTATCTTCTTGGTCCACGACATCTCGGAGATATGGATCAGCCCCTCGACGCCCTCCTCAAGCTCTACAAATGCGCCATAACCGGTGACGCTGACCACCTTGCCAGAGACCTTCTCGCCCACCCGGTACTTCTCGTCCGCCCTGAGCCAGGGGTCTTCAGTGAGCTGCTTGATCCCCAAGGAGACCTTCCCCTTCTCCGGATCGAAGGAGAGGACCTTTACCTTGATGGTATCTCCGACACTGCACACCTTGGAGGGGTGGTCCACCCTTCCCCAGGACATGTCGGTCACATGGAGCAGGCCGTCGATACCGCCGAGGTCCACGAACGCACCGTAGTCGGTCACGTTCTTCACCACGCCCTCGCGCACCTGGCCCTCCTCGAGGGAGGCCAGGGTCTCGGCCCTGCGCTGTTCCAGCTCTTTCTCGAGGATTACCCGCCTGGAAACGACTATATTTTCTCTCTTCCTGTTGCACTTGAGAATGAGGCACTCCATCTCCTGGCCGATGACATTGTCTATGTTAACCGGCCGGACGTCAATCTGGGAGAAGGGCAGAAAGGCCTTGACCGCTCCGGGACGCTTGCCCACGAGGAATGTGGCACCTCCCTTCACCTTGGCCACGATGGTCCCCTTGACCGGCTTCTCCTGCTCGAACGCCTCCTGGATCTCCTCCCATGTCTTCTGCCGCAATCCCCTTGCATAGGAGAGCCTTAGCTCGCCATCTTCTACGTCGAACCTCTCCACAAGGAGGTTTATGGTATCACCTTGGGAGACGACCACCTCGCCGTCCTCCCCAATGAACTCCCGGATGGGCAGCTGCGCCTCAGACTTGTAACCCACGTCGACCATCACATGGTCCTTGTCGACGCTGACCACCACACCCTCGACGTACTCGCCCACCTGGAAAGACTTGAAGCTCTCCTCGAACATGTCGAGGAGTTCGCCCATGTCCTGACCATCTTCCACGGGCTCCTGGCTCGATGCCTGCTCCCCGCCGGCATCTGCAGCTCCATTTGGTGCTGCGGTTTGCTGTTGGGTTTCAACCTTTTCCATTTCCATTAACAAAATCCCCCTACACTTATTAAAGGCCGAACTATAACAAGCGGCACCGCAAAGTCAACACAAACTTGCCCGCCCCCCGGGGAGCGCGGGCGATTGATTATTGGGGAATCTGCTGCTAATTTTTCATCTCATGAAAAGCATGAACCCAGAGGGAAACGGCTCCGAAACTACCGAGACCGCAGTCTGCCTCGTGAGCGGAGGGCTTGATAGCTGCGTGACCGCGGCCATAGCTGCGCAATCATACCGCCTGGCCTTCCTCCACGTCAACTACGGGCAGAGGACCGAGAGACGCGAGCTCCAGGCCTTCGAGGATATCGCCTCCTTTTATGGGGTAGAGAAAAAGCTGGTGGCAGACATCGGATACCTCAAGTCCATTGGCGGCTCCGCCCTCACCGATACGGCCATAGATGTGCCTAAAGAAGGGATCAGTCAGGGCAGGATCCCTGTCACCTACGTTCCCTTCAGAAACACCCATATCATCGCCATAGCCGTATCTTGGGCCGAAGTCATAGGGGCGTCCAGAATCTTCATAGGCGCTACCGAAGTGGACGGCTCCGGCTATCCAGACTGTAGAAATTCCTATTTCCAGGCTTACAATCGCCTTATAGAGGAGGGGACCAGGCCAGAGACAGAGATCACAATAGAGACCCCCATCATAGATATGGGGAAACGGGAGGTGGTCCTCAAGGGCATAGAACTTGGGGCTCCCCTCCATCTCACCTGGTCGTGCTACGAAAGGGAGGACGCGGCATGCGGAATGTGCGAATCATGCCTGCTAAGGCTTAAGGGTTTCCGCGAGGCCGGCCTGGACGATCCCCTGCCCTATCTCTAACCTCCAGGAGGAGAAGATGGAACGCGAGATATTCCAGTGCCGCTGTTGCGGCCACTGCTGTCACGGAGAGAGCACCGTTTCCCTCACCCAGGAAGAGGTTGAGAGGATAGCATCCCATCTCGGTCTTTCAGAGGCCGCCCTCCTGGAGCAGTACCTGGTGAGGAAGGGCAAGAGGACCGAGATGAAGACCGTGGACGGCCACTGCATCTTCTACGGAGAGGACGGACTCTGCTCCATACACCCAGTCAAGCCGTTCCACTGCCGCCGCTGGCCGCTCCATCCCAGCATCCTGGACGACGAGGGGGCGTGGGAGGCCATCAGGGCCGACTGCCCCGGGTTCTCGAAGCAAGCCACCTACCAGGAGGTCTGCGCGCTGGTCAAGAAGGAGGCGCAGTAACTCATGCCGCCAGAGATATTCATATCCTGCCCCTTCACCACCCTCTGCCAGGATCACCTCGATGAAATTATCGACATGGGACTGAACGTGGAGATAGGGCTGAACTGCGGCGCCCTACACTCCACGGATCGCTCTAAATTCAAAGAGGTCGCGGAACGCCTGGCCCGGGAAGGAAGCAAGGCCCTGATCCACGCGCCCTTCACCGACCTCAGCCTTGGCGCTGCTGATCCTCTGGTGAGAGAGGCTGTTCTTGAGCGCCAATGCCAGGCACTGGAGGTGGCGGGGCTGATGGGGGCCGCGAAGATGGTTCTCCACACCGGATTCGACAGGCGCCATTACTGGGGGATGGAGGCGGCATGGATCTCGAGGGCGGCGGACAGCCTTATAAAATTGGCGTCCAAGGCCGATGAATATAGTGTGGAACTCGTGCTGGAAAACGTCTTCGAGGCCGACTGGCGCATCCATGACGCCCTGTTCAGGGCCGTGGGTGATGCGAACATGGGTTTTTGCTACGACATAGGCCACCACAAGGTATTTTCGAAGACGCCCCAGGAAGAATGGTTAAGAAATATGGGAAACAGGTTGAGCCATTGCCACCTCCACGACAACCACGGCCGTCACGACGACCACATAGCCATAGGTGCAGGAACTCTGGACTTCGAGGGTTTGTTCCAATGGCTCGCCTCCAGGAAAAGGGAAGGAATGACACTTACCATAGAGGCCCATCGCAGGGAGGATGTGCGCCCATCGCTTGATAAGCTTTATCGTTTAATAGATAAGTACGGACTATGAGCAAAAAGCCGCGGCTTTTCAATTGCATTTTCACTGGAGTTGAGATAATAAAAAATTTATCATTGAAAGGAGGTGAGAGGACGTGAGTAAGCTGTCATGCATTGCGCTGCTTTCGTGCATGGTGTTGCTTGTACCCCCGGCAGCTATGGCAGGGGGAGGGGAGCTCTTCGTCGCCAAGTGCGGGGCGTGTCACAAAAAGGGGGGGCAGGCCGCCCCTGTGAATCCCGCAGACAAGGCAGGGAAGGTTTGGGAGAAGTATTTCAAGAGGGGGCGCCACCCCGTTGATCTCGCAGGCAAGGTCAACCCCAAGGAGCTGGACGAGATAGTGGCCTATCTCGTTGACCATGCAGCGGATAGCGACCAGCCCGAGGCCGCTGCTATTCCCAAATAGGATGGAACCTTAGCAAAGGAGGAGAAAGGGATGCATAGGTTAATGACTTTTCTGGCAGTGCTGGGCTTGCTCGTTGCGGGTTCCGGTTATGCCTATGCTGGAGGGGCCGCCGGAGAGACGGTCACCATTCCGAAGGCGGCATACCAGGCCATACTGGACCGTCTGGATGCCCTGCAGCGCCGGGTGGACCAGCTCGAAAGAGAGAAATATCAAACCAAGACCGGCGGCGTGCAGCAGGCCGCAATTCCCAAGATGCAGAAGGATATCGAGGAGATATACGACACCCTGGACGAGGTCGAGACCAAAACCTTGAAGGACCGCATCAACTTCGGTGCAGAGGTCAGGGTCAGGGTGGACAACTACTACAACAAGGATTACGTCTTCTATGATGCCACCGGCACACCCCACAAGGACAGCGACCACCAGGACAACTTCTGGAGCAGCCGGTTCAGGCTCAACATGGACGCCAAGATCTCCAGGGATCTGACTTTTCACGGCCGTCTGTCTGTAACCAAGAACTGGGCAGACAATGATAATCCCTCTTTTTACAATGAATTTAACCGGGGCCACGGCGCCTCTGACACCAGCGTTGAATTCGAGCGTGCCTACGTTGACTGGATCGTACCCAACAGCCCGGTCCCCCTGGCCATAACCTTTGGACGCCAGCCCTCAACTGAGGGACCGCCCATTGAGTACAGGGAGAACAGGCTCCGCCAGTCCACCTATCCGGCCCTGCTCTATGACGGCGAGACCGACGGTATCGTGGCCACCATCGGTCTGGAGCGCTATATCGGTGTCAAGGACTCCGGACTCCGCCTGGCGTATGGAAAGGGCTTCCAGGATGACGACGACATGGCCAACTGGAGGGACAACAGCGGACTGGACGACACCAACTTCATGGCCGCCTTCTTCGAGGGCCAGATCCCTATGGTGAAGAACAGCCTCATGGTCTTCAGCTACATCCGTGGCTTCGACATGGTTGATAATCCACTTGGTGCGAACACCAACGTGGGTGACATGGACCTCTTCGGCGTCCATCTCCAGGCCTCCGACATCATGAAGACCGGCGTTGACGCCTTCGTCTCCTGGGGTCTCAACCACAGCCATCCCGACGGCAATGTGGCCGAGAACATGGGCGGGCTGCTCACCGATGACGGCAAGGACAACAAGACCGGCTGGGCCATATATGCTGGACTCCGCTATATGCTGCCCATCCAGGTGCTGAACAATCCCAAGATCGGGTTCGAGTACAACCACGGCAGCCAGTACTGGTTCACCTTCACCCAGTCCAGCATAGAACCGTTCAACAAGCTGGCCACCAGGGGCGACGTCTATGATGTCTACTACATACAGCCCCTCAACAAGAACCTGTTCGCCAGGATAGGCTATACGTACATCGACTACGACTATACCAACAGCGGCATACATCTGGGGAAGCCGCGGGATACAGACGAGTCCCTATCTGACGCCTACTTCCTCCTCGACTGCCGCTTCTAAAGCAAAAGAGGGCGGGGGCTTCCCCCGCCCTTTTTTATATCCTCTCGTTACAATATTCACTATCACTTCTGTTGCAGGAGTTCACCATCAGGGGGCAGCGATTATGATTACCACAATACTTAGAAGGCTAACGATTACCAAGAGACTAATATTACTATCTATTTTTTCCCTATCTATACTGCTTATCCTTGGCGTGTATTGCACGTCAAAACTCAAGGTAATCAGTGGTTACGGCGTGAAGATACAAAAGACCGTGGAATGGGTGGTGAACGAACTCGGCAAAACCAGGAGTCTAGGAGATATAAGAAGGGGCGCTGCCCTGTTTTTAAGTTCCGGTGACAAGGAGATGTTGAATACCATAAAAAGGTACGCTGTATCCCTTAGAAATACCCTTGAACCAAAAAATCAATTACTACTGGACCGATTCCTCAAAGAGGTCAACACTCTCTCCATCAGGATGGAGAGCCTGAAGTCCAATGAGGCTGCCCTCCTGGAGGCGGAGACGGCCATCATAATGGAACTGGACGAGATCCTGCAACAGTGCCGGCAAGACGATGGATGCGCTCTGGCGGTGGGTAAGGCGGCAAAGGCCTACGGTAGATATGTCCCCCTCGGGAGGGCCATAATAACTGGCGAAAAGGTGGATCCCGATCAGGTTACCTCCATAGTGGATGCAATAGCCAAAGAGCTCGGACAAGCCGCCTCCCAGGCCCCCGTATCCATCAGAAAACGGCTCAAGGCGCTGGCCGGCGAATTCTATGACTTGGATGACGCGGTATCTACCATTCTGGCCATACGCAGAAAGGTGGAAGAGACCAAAGACAAGGTGGTAGGCGGCCTTTCAGCGTTGGACAACGCCATGCAGAAGAGCGTATTCAAGAAGGGGGAAAAGGCCAAAGAGATCGCCCAGACCGGCCAGGAGACGACCAAAGGCGCGGTCATAGCGACCACCGTCTCCATCGTCGTCGCATCCCTCATCCTCATAGTAACGAGTTTTTTCATCATAAGGTCCATTCTCGATCCCCTACACAGGATAATGGAAATCCTCAAGCCAATGGCCGAAGGCGATCTGAGACAGCGGCTAAATGTGGAGGGCAGAGATGAGCTCGCCATGCTGTCCGAACACTTCAACCACTTTCTCGATCAGATGAGCGGCCTGATAGGCAACGCCCGGCAAACAGTAATAGCCCTGACCGACTCCTCCCAGGACCTGAACGCCTTGGCGAAAAGAATGCACGAAGAGGCCAACTCCGCGGTCCGCGCCGCAGAGATCGGGGCGGACCAGATGGGAGAGGTAAGTAGCCACATGGACCAGGCTGCCCAGATGGTCGAGAACCTGTCAGAGGCCACCAACGACATCGCCAGGAATACCTCGGAGACCGCGCAACTGGCTGAAAACTTGAGCGAGAGGATAGACGAAAACCGTTCACTGATAACCACATTGAGCAGCCACGCCCAGAAGGTGGGCGAGGTGATAAACCTGATACGCTCCATCGCGGAACAGACCAACCTCCTCGCACTGAACGCCACGATTGAGGCCGCCCGCGCCGGCGAAGCCGGCAAGGGATTCGCCGTGGTGGCCAACGAGGTAAAAGAGCTGGCAAAACAGACCGCAGACGCCACGGAGAAGATCGCGCCCCTCATTTCGGCTATACAATCCGACGTGGAGAAGGCGGTGGTGAGCATAGAGGAAAGCGTCTCCGCCACCGACCTCATGAAGGACTCGGCCACCACTGTGGCAGCGGCAGTGGAGGAACAGACCGCCACATACCAGGAGATAAACGGTGTAATCCAGGAGATAAACGAGGCCATCCAGCGCCTTACCGAGCAGATAGAGGTGCTGAAGCAGAAGGCCGACGACACCTTGGGCCACTCCAACCAGGTGCGAGACAGCGCCGTGGACCTGAGGCAGCACTCCAGGCAACTGGACGAGGAGATGCAGGGGCTGGTCGTCTGACTGACGCATCCCCCTCAAGTCATAGCGGAAAACAGAAAAGGGGCCGCCAGGCCCCTTCTTCTTGCAAGGAAATCCTGTTTCTCAGGTGCCCATCTCCCAGGAGTTAAGGTATTTCTCCTGCTCCTCGGTAAGCGTATCCAGCTCCACACCCATGCTCTTCAGCTTCAAACGGGCGATCATTTTGTCGATCTCAGGCGGCACGCCGTACACCCTCTTCTCCAGGCTCTTGGCTTCCTTGACCACGTACTCCGAACAGAGGGCCTGGTTAGCGAAGCTCATGTCCATGACGCTGGATGGATGGCCCTCTGCAGCCGCCAGGTTTATGAGGCGTCCCTCTCCCAAGATATAGATACGCCTTCCGTTGTTGAGGGTGTACTCGTCAACGAACTCCCTGATACGGCGCTTCTTCTCGGTCACTTCCTCCAGGCCCTTGAGATCGAGCTCCACGTTGAAGTGGCCCGAGTTGGCCACCATAGCCCCATCTTTCATGGCAAGGAAGTGTTCCTTCCTTATCACATGGATGTCTCCGGTAACGGTGCAGAAGAAATCTCCTATTGCCGCCGCCTGTGCCATTGGCATAACCTGGAAACCGTCCATAACTGCCTCAAGGGCCCGAAGCGGATCGACCTCGGTCACGACCACCCTCGCCCCCATGCCCTTGGCCCTGGAGGCAAGGCCCTTTCCGCACCAGCCGTAGCCGCCCACCACGAAGACGCTGCCTGCTATCAAACGGTTTGTCGCCCTGACGATGCCATCGATGGTGGACTGTCCGGTGCCGTATCTGTTGTCGAAGAGGTGCTTGGTGTCGGCATCGTTGACCGCAACGATAGGATAGGCGAGAACGCCGTCCTTTGCCATTGCCTTGAGCCTTATGACGCCGGTGGTGGTCTCCTCGGTCCCGCCCATCACCTCGCCCAACAGCTCGCGCCGCTCTGTATGGAGAGTGGACACCAGATCGGCCCCGTCGTCCATGGTGATATTGGGCCTGGCATCCAGCACGGACTTCAGGTGCGCATAGTAGGTATCGTTGTCCTCGCCTTTTATGGCGAATACTGGGATGCCATCGTGCTTGACCAGGGAGGCGGCGACGTCATCCTGGGTGCTCAACGGGTTGGAGGCGCACAAAAAGACCTCGGCACCGCCTGCCTTAAGGGCCTGGACAAGGTTCGCCGTCTCGGTGGTGACGTGAAGACATGCCCCTATCCTAACCCCCTCGAGCGGACGCTCCTTGGCGAAACGCTCCTTAATCTGCCCCAGGACGGGCATGGATTGCCCTGCCCACTCTATCCTCAGCCTGCCCTCTTCTGCCAGCCCGATGTCCTTGATGTCATAATCCATGATAAACTCTCCAATCTTTAGAGCCCGGCCTTCTCCTTGATCTCCTCCACCTTGTCCAGACGCTCCCACGTAAACTCCGGCTCCTGCCTGCCGAAGTGGCCATATGCAGCGGTCTTCCTGTAGATGGGACGGCGGAGATCGAGATACTCGATGACATCTTTCGGCTTGAAGCTGAAGGTGTCCTCGATGATCTCAACTATCCTCTCCTTGGGAATGGCCTCAGTGTTGTAAGTTCGCACATTTATGGCGAGGGGTTTGGTCACCCCGATGGCATATGCCACCTGGACCTCGCACTCTCTGGCCAGGCCAGCAGCCACCACGTTCTTGGCCACGTAGCGGGCCATGTAGGAGGGCCCCCTGTCCACCTTCGTCGGATCCTTGCCCGAAAAGGCCCCGCCTCCGTGATGGCCCCTTCCTCCGTAAGTATCCACGATGATCTTGCGGCCGGTCATTCCACAGTCTGCGAGCGGGCCGCCCACCACGAACCTGCCTGTGCTGTTTATAAAGTACTCGGTGTCAGGAGTGAGGTGCTCAGGCGCCACGACCTTCTTTATCACCTCTTCTATTATGGCCTCCTCTATCTCCTTGTGGGTCACATGGGGCTCGTGCTGTGCCGCAACCACTATGGAGTGGCAGGAGACCGGCCTCCTGTCCTGGTACTGGATGGTCACCTGTGTCTTGCCGTCTGGCCTCAGGAAAGGCAGCACCCCGGTCTTCCTGACCTCGGCCAGCCTCTTGGCCAGCTTGTGGGCGTACCAGACAGGCATAGGCATGTAATCAGGGGTCTCGTCACAAGCGTACCCGAACATCAGCCCCTGATCACCGGCCCCTATGTCCTCATCGCGGTCCACGCCCATAGCGATATCGGGCGACTGCTTGTCTATGCTTGTGATTACTGCACAGGTCTGCCAGTCGAAGCCCATAGAGGAGTCGGTATAGCCTATCTCCTTGATGCAGCCGCGCACCACACGGGGCATATCCACATAACAGTCGGTGGTTATCTCCCCGGCGATAAGGGCCAGACCTGTGGTGACCAGCGTCTCGCAGGCCACCCTGGCATAAGGATCCTTCTCCAATATAGAGTCGAGTATGGAGTCCGAGATCTGATCTGCCACCTTGTCTGGATGGCCCTCGGTCACGGACTCAGAGGTAAAAAGGAAATCTGGCATCATGGCGGGAACTCCTTTAAGAAAAAAACTATTGGCTGGGCAAACCGCCCAAATATAAAAAACCGGCGTCCGCCGGCATCAGTGTCAACATGGCGGAGAGGGTGGGATTCGAACCCACGGTGCACCTTTCGGCACACACTCACTTAGCAGGCGAGCACCTTCAGCCTCTCGGTCACCTCTCCGTTTTCCCTGGCGGAGGGAGTAGGATTCGAACCCACGGTACCCGTGAGGGTACAACGGCTTTCAAGGCCGCCGCCTTAAACCACTCGGCCATCCCTCCACGCTGAGCTCTCGAATCCGGCGTAAAGGTACTGACGATGGGGGCCAATGTCAAGAGATAGCGCCTGAAACGCGGAATTTCACCCAATGTACACGCCCCTGTCAATTAGCGGCCGTAAGCGCCGTTGAATATCTTTTCACTCATACGATTACCTATCTTGACAATGGGCCTCTTTCCTACTATGTGAATGAACATGCATTCAGTTTTTCTGGCGCCATCCTCGGCTCGGCGGCACTCACACATGCCCTGGCCGGGGAGAGGTACGCACCGAGGTGTAAACTCCAGATGAAGGTAGCCGACAAACACGAAAAGATATTGCAGGCGGCCATCAAGGTCTTTGCCAGGAAGGGCTTCTTTAACTCCAGGATATCGGAGATATCCAAGGAGGCAAAGGTGGCCGACGGCACCATATATCTCTACTTCAACAACAAATATGACATCCTCATCAGCATCTTCGAAGAGGAGATGGGGAAGATCATCACAAGAATGAAGAGGGAGATAGAGACCATCGAAGATCCCAAGGAGAAGCTGGAGCGTTTCGCCCAGATCCACCTTGGCATAGTCGAGGAGAACCGGGACCTGGCAGAGGTTATACAAGTGGAGCTGCGCCAGAGCACCAAGTTCGTAAAGGAGTACAGGAACAAGAAATTCGCCGAGTATCTCAACATCATCTCACAGATCGTGCGCCAGGGCCAGGCGAAGGGGATATTCAGGCAGGACGTGATGCCGGGTATATTCAAACGGGCCTTTTTCGGAGCCCTGGACGAGATGTCCAGGTTCTGGGTCCTGTCCAGCAAAAAGAAGTACAACGTATCCACCGCCGCGAAGCAGATAAGCCGCTTTTTCCTCGAGGGCATCCTGGAGCCCGGTCAGCACACCTGATCGCGCCAGCCCATGCGGAACCTCCCTCCACCGCTCTGCGATTACACCTTCATCCCTGATCCAGAATCTTACATAGAGAGCCTGGGAGAGCCGTTTCCGCTCTATGTCAGGCTGAACACCCTCAAGGGCACTGGAAAAGAGATAGAAGAAGCCCTGCGAGAGAACGGCTTCTCCTGTTCTCCGGTTCCAGGCTTGCCGGAATTCCGCCGCGTGGACAGCGGAAGCGGAATAGGAGACTCCCTTCCGTTCCTCCTGGGCCTGATCTATGCCCAATCCATCACATCGGCCATGCCGGTGGCAGCCCTGGCGCCTTCACAGGGAGAGACGATACTGGACCTGTGCGCAGCACCTGGTGGAAAGACCACCTATCTCTCCCAGGCCATGAAGGACACCGGACTGGTGGTGGCAAACGACAGGAAGATGGGGCGCCTCACGGCCCTCACCGCCAACATCAAGAGGATGGGATGCACCAATACTGTGGTCACTTTTTACAGGGGAGAGATGTTCCCACTGCCACCGGATGGGAAAGGGCTGTTCGACGCGGTGCTTGTGGATGCGCCCTGCTCAGGAGAGGGAAAGTACAAGCTGGACACGGAGGGAAGGCTGCTGTTCAAGGTGCCGGGAAAGACCAATCTGCCTGCCATCCAGAAGGGCCTCATAGTTAGGGGATTCGATCTCCTCAGGCCAGGCGGCCGGCTCGTCTATTCCACATGCACCCTCAATCCGCTGGAGAACGAGGGCGTGGTGGACTACCTCTTGAAAAGGAGAGAAGGAGAGGTACTCTCCTGGGAGCCCCCCCTGCCAGCCAGGGAGGGAATACCGGCCTTCTTTGGACACGTTTATGACAGTCGAGTATCCAGGTGCCGTAGATTCTACCCCCACGAGGTCCGGGCCACGGGATTCTTCGTGGCCCTCATTGGCAAGCCCGAGTGAGACCGGGCTCTGCCTCTCCTATCTGGACCACAGGTTCGGGATACCGCCGGAGGCATTGGAAGGCCACTACATACTCGCCACCTCCAGGACCTTCTACCTGCTCAGAAAGGCCGACATGCCGGCAGGCCTGGCAACTCTATCCATTCAACAGGCTGGCCTCCCGCTCTTGAGGAAGGTGGGCAGGTTCCTGAAACCCACCACCTGCGCAGCCCAACTACTCGGCAGGTATGCGAGGCGGGGAGTCGTGGAGATCCAACGGAAAGAGCTGGTCTCCTTAGCGGCAAACGGCGAGCTTCCCCTGAGCAAGCCACGCCTTGCCGGCCTCGACGAGGGATACGTATTGCTGCGTCTGAATCTTGGCGTGATAGGAGTCTCGCTCCTCGTGGTGGACGAGAAGGGCGGCAGACTGCTGTGCAGGCTTCCCAAGGCCATGAGGGCAGCCATAGTGAGGAGGTAAACCATGAAGTCCTATAGAAAAGAGCTGTGGTTCGAAGTGCCGTCGCGCAGGGCATTCATCAACATCACGCCGCAGGTGGCAGAGTGCCTCGCAGAGAGCGGAATCAAGGAGGGGCTCTGCCTGGTGAACGCCATGCACATCACCGCCTCGGTCTTCATCAACGACGACGAGGCCGGTCTGCACCAAGACTACGAACGGTGGCTGGAGGAACTGGCCCCCCACGAGCCCATATCGAGGTATCTTCACAACAGGACAGGAGAGGATAATGGGGATGCCCACCTGAAGAGGCAGATTATGGGGCGCGAAGTCGTGGTGGCGGTCACAGAGGGCAGGCTTGACTTCGGACCGTGGGAACAGATCTTCTACGGGGAGTTCGACGGTGGGAGAAGGAAGCGGATCCTGGTCAAGATCATAGGAGAATAAATTGACCTATGTCAAAAAATTCCTTGACTTCCTCACCGTCAAGCAATAAACAAAAATTATAGCAGTTATGGGGGTTTGTTAATTTTTTATCAAGGAGGGTTCTATGCATCGCTTGATTCGAGGCAGGAGTTTCGTGGTGTCGGCAGCGCTCTTTTTCATTGTCACTCTTTTCTGCTCCGCAAGTTGGGGAGGGGGGGCCATGAGCCCTGAGCAGGAGGAGATAAACGCCCTCAAGGCGCAGGTAAAGCAACTCATGGAGAGGATAGAGCAGTTGGAGCAGAAGCAGGCCGCTGCTCCCGCCGCCTCCACAGGAATGAAGGCCTACTGGAAGAACGGCTTCAGGATAGAGTACAAGGATCCCGACTCCAACAACGAATATAAATTCAGGTTCAGGACGGGAATCCAGTTGCGCTACACCCACATGCTGCGCGATGACGACATAGAGAATTCAGAAGAGGACTACAGCAGCTTCACCATGCGCCGCCTGAGGTTCTTCGTGGACGGCACCGCGCCCAACAAGGACTGGCGCTATTTCGTCCATGTCCAGTTGGAGCCTAAGAGCAAGGTCAACGTACACGACGCCTTCGTGGTATGGAAGCACTACAAGGAGTTGAGGGTACAGTTCGGCAGGATGAAGATACCCGGGCTGGGCATCGAATACTGGCAGAGCGGTTTCAAGCAGAACGGAACCGACAGGACCATCTTCACCGACGACAGCGAGGGCTACTGGCCCTATGACGGCGGCACGCCCAAGCTCAAAGTGGGCGGCCACCTTCTGGCAAACGGCTTTCCTATCGGCGGCATGCTCAACTACAGGTCCCAGGGCGTAGTCCTGAACGGCAACCTCGACATGATGGGCAAGAAGCAGTTCTTCTGCTACTGGCTCGGCTATTTCAACGGCAGAGACACCCAGGGCTACAACGATACGAACAGCGCCGACAAGCTCTACAGCGCCAGGGTGGGGCTCAACTGGCTGCCTGGCTCTGATCCCAAAGGGCCTATGGGCACCAAGACCTTCAACAACTACTTCATGCAAAGCGACTACGGCTACAACACCGTTCCCGCCCTTGCCACCATATTCTCCACCTTCTGGGCCAAGGACAGGGTCAAGACTTACTATGACGACACCGGCGCAACCGGCAGCAGCGCCCACGATACCGAGAACTATGGCTTCGACGTCGCGGTCCTCTTCAGGTACATAGGCTTCTCCGCCGATGTGGAGTGGGCATGGGAGGAGTTCATACAAGCCCCGGACGACATGCTTCAGGAGACATGGGACCGCTGGGCAGCCAGGGTGAACCTCGGTTACTTCGTCGTTCCAAAAAAATGGGAGGCGGTCTTCAAGTATGCCTACTTCGAGAGGCTCGAGGACAACGATCCCATCAACTCTCTACAGAGTGGTCTCGGGCTGGTGAAGCTCTCCAATGGAAAGGTGGGAATCGAGGACTACATGCAGCAGTTCATCATCGGCGTGAACCACTACTTCCACGGGTTCAACCAGTACATAACGTTCGATGTCGCCTTGCTCCAGCGCAACATCGAAGACGCCTCGGCAAGCGAGGCGGCAAAGGCAGGGATGAGCGCAGACGACTTCGACTCCGAGAAGGAGAACGATTGGCGCTTCAGGGTCATGTATCAGCACTGGTTCTAAACCAGCGGCAAGGAATCACTCTGGGAAAGGCCGGCGGCAACGCCGGCCTCTTCATTTTCATCCCTCGACGAGGGTCTCGGCCAGCCTCTCAGCCGCAAAGACAAGCGACTCAAGGTCGAGATATTCCATTGCAGAAGAGTCGAAAAGCACCTTTACCTTGGAAGGAAAACCGTCCTCTACATCACGGTCCCAGAACAGTACCCTAAGGGGCACCATCGGCAGGACTGGAACTTCGAGACAGACGTCCGCGGAACAATCCTGGACCTCTCTTCCCCCTATCTTCTTGCCTCGTTCCACCAGGAGACCGGGCTGCCCCTCGAACCCACTCGCCAGCTTGTCCTCGGCGTAACGCTTCAAAGAGACGACCTTGGAGACGGAGTTGGGGAAGGACTCAAGTCCCACCCACTCGCCAGCAAGCCCGCCTGTGCCGTGAAAGTAGAGGTAGTTGTAGAGCAATATCTGATCCCTCGGATCCAGCTCTCCTCCGCCCTTGATATAGGCACCCTCTGGTCCTATCTCAACTCTGGACCCCAGAAACCCAAGCTCTATGGCATCGCCTGAACGAACGGGCTCTCCGCCGAGATCAAGGGCCAGCCGGCGGAAATCCCTACCCTTGACCTTCGACCTT
>WFVQ01000239.1 GCA_015491585.1 Deltaproteobacteria bacterium | reverse complement strand
CGGAGACCTCGGCCGAGAATGCTATAGAGTCCCTTTCGAGGCTGTTCTGTATGAGGTCTTCCACGAGACGGTAGACTATCTTGCCGTTGGTATCGCCCAGGCGCTCGCGGCATGAGCGGGGTATCTCCCTTCTCTCGATCAGGCCGAGCCTGATGGCGTCTTCGATATCGCGTCCGATGTAGCTTATCACGTCGCACATTCTCACCAGGCATCCCTCCAGCGTCATGGGCCTGAGGTCGAGAGCTGGATTCTGCTCCTTCCTTCTCATCTCGAGGAGGTGGATGTTGAAGTCCTTGCTCCTGTCCGGGGAGAGATGTTGCAGGTGCAGCTCTCCATCGTGGCACAGAATCCCGTCGAGTACCTGGAGCGTGAGATTGCATCCCCTTCCCTTCTTCTCCAGCCTGTGGAGGGCCCTGGCGCCTTGCACGCAGTGGACGAATGGGGGAAGGCCGTACTGCCGGCAGAGCCTGGAGAGGCAGCGTTCTCCGTCGTGGCCGAATGGAGGGTGCCCGATATCGTGTCCCAGGGCGATGGCCTCGATGAGGTCTTCGTTGAGCCGTAAGAACCTTCCTATGGTGCGGGCGATCTTGGAGACCAACTGTACGTGGAGGACCCGGTGGGTGAGATGGTCGTTGGGAATCAGCGAGAATACCTGCGTCTTGTCTATGTACCTGGTGTAGGCCAAGCTGTGGAGAATCCTGTCTCCATCTATGGAGAAGGGCATTCTATGGTCCCGTGCGAGGCGCCTTTCATAGTTGAGCCTGACAGCGGCCTTGCTGGGAGTGGCGTAGGGTGAGAGGTATCCCTCCTCCCGATGGAAGAGTCGCTCCCTTAACATGGGTCCCTCCTTTTCCGAACCATATAAAGTGTACATCAAGGCAGGTGCATGGCAACTATTGGAAAATGGTATGGTGAACCGATGTCAATATTTTGTCTTTTTGTTTGACACCCATGATTTTCCATATATTCTAACTTAAATGGCCGATGTTCCAGGCGGTTGGAGGGGCCGGCGACTGTTTGAGGACCGCATGAGTTGCAGGGAGCGGATATAGGCATGGGGGAGTTTTCGGTACTGGTGATAGGGTCTCAGGCGGGGTGCGCAGAAGTGAGCCAGGCGCTGAGGGAGCAAGGTGTGATGGCAGAGCGCGCCCTCAGCGCGGGCGAAGCCAAGGAGATGCTCTCCCTCCACAACTATGACCTTATATTGGTCTCTGTGGATGATCCCGCCGTTGAGTGGAAAGGACTGGTGGCCAGGGGGTTGCTCCATGCCGGCAGGCCCTTCCTTGCAGTGGCCGCCGAGCCCGACAGCGATCTGATAGTAGAGAGTGTCCGTCTCGGTGCCGTCAACTTTTCCACCCTGGACCAGGCGGTCCACAAGGCGCTTCTAATCCTTGGCTCCAGGGAGGCGGATGCCAGGGGGCAGGACTCCTTCATGGGGATGATAGGAAAAAGCCCGGAGATGAAACGGGTCTTCTCCCTCATAGAACGGGTTGCCGCGGCGGACAGTACCGTCCTGGTCACAGGCGAGAGCGGCACCGGCAAGGAGTTGGTGGCCAGGGCGATTCATCTGATGAGCCCGCGGCGCACGGCTCCTTTCGTTCCCGTGAATTGCGGGGCCATACCCGGTGAATTGCTGGAAAGTGAGTTGTTCGGTCATGAAAAGGGGGCGTTCACCAACGCCATTCGCACCAGGCCGGGGCGGTTCGAGCTCGCCAACGGGGGGACGGTCTTTCTCGACGAGATAGGGGAGATGAGCCCGGTCCTTCAGGTGAAGCTGCTCCGGATCCTCCAGGAGAGGGAGTTCGAGCGGGTCGGTGGCACCAAAACCATCACTGTTGACATAAGAGTTGTGGCCGCCACCAACATCGACATAGAAAAGGCCGTGGAGGAGGGGAGGTTTAGGGAAGACCTCTTCTACCGCCTGAACGTAATCCCTATCAGGATGCCGCCACTCCGCGAGCGGCGGGAAGATATCCCATTGCTCCTTGAATATTTCCTCAAGCGCTTCAAGGACAAGAAGGGATGGGGGGTGGATGGCATCGAGCCCAGGGCCGAGGAGGCCCTCATGGCCTATCACTGGCCTGGAAACGTCAGGGAGCTTGAGAACCTCGTGGAGCGCATGGCAGTTCTGGCGCAGGGGCCGGTGATTACGTGGGACGACTTGCCCGAGAGGATCAGGAAGACTGCCGCCGATGGTGCGGCGGGATCTGGTTCCGAAGGTGTGGCTGCGGATGAAGGAGGGCTTGCCATGCCGGTCCTGCCAGAGGATGGGCTGTGTTTGTCCGAGGCCGTGGAGCGGTTTGAACGGGCTTTGATCCTCCAGGCCCTTGAGAGGACCAACTGGGTCAAGAACCGGGCTGCGAAGCTCCTTAAGATGAACAGGACCACCTTGATAGAAAAGCTGAAGAAGCAGGGGTTGATGCAGCCGCCGGCCAGGGGTAAGGATTAGTCCAGAGCCGGGAGGCGAAAGCGCTCAGGAGTGTCTCATGCAGAAGTTCTCAATAATATGGTCTATCCCCCTGGTCGTCTTGGCTATAGTGGTGGCAGCCGCTTGGGATGCGGTCTCCGTTGCAGCCGAGGGCGTCGTGGTGGGGAAAATGGAGCCCGCGTCCAGGGAGGTTCCCAAATATCTGGCCGAGAGTGTAAGGGAGATGGTTTTCACCGGGTTAGTAAACAGCCCTGCATTCAAGGTCTGCACGGAGCCGTCTCCTGGATGCGGATGGCGCGTGGATGGACGGATATCGAAGAAAGGAGGTTATGTCCTGGACTTCTCCCTGGTGGAGTTGGCGTCCAATGCCACCAGGGAGACGGTGACCGTGAGGTCCGAGGACGAGGCCGGGCTGCCTGGTGCTATGGCCGTTTTCCCTGCCCGTCTCGCTGCGGCCATCGCTGCGCTGGCCGCGCCTGAGCCGGCGCCGGAGCCGCGGGAACCGGCGCCTCCTGCATCGCCGGCAAAGCTTCATCCCGACCGTCTGCTGGCAGTCAAACACCCATCCCAGGAGAAGGCCCAGGATGTCATGGCCCGGCCATCCAAGCCGCAGAAGCCCGCTGTGCCCGAAGAAGACGACGAAGACGATGCGGCATTTCTTCCAGACTACCCCGTGGGTGACGAAGAGCCTCCCCGCACCGCTTCCACTGCCAGGGCAGGCGGTAAAGGCGGCGGCACCTCATTTCTGAAGTGGCCATTGGGTCTCTTCCATAAGGAGGAGAGAACGCGGGCCAAAGAGCATGGGGGCCATCGTGTCAGTCCTGTGCCCCTCTATCCCACGCCGGATCAGGTCTTCGCCGAGGCGCCGGAGCAGCCCCAAGAGCAGTCCCCACCCAGTGGCAATGTCCATTCTGGCGGATCCTCTTCCTCTTTGGTGCCGGGTGCGGAGTCTCAGCCCGCCGCGGTTCAGGCTGCCGGTGATGCCCCAGAGGATGGGCTGGTCCAGTCCACTCCACCTGCGCCTGGCAATGGGCCTCTCTGGCAGTGGTATTGAGGGTCGGGGCCTCGGCGGCCATTGCAATGGATTTCATGGGTGCCTCCGGCGGGATGTTCATGTGGATTTGCGCAAGAGGTGGGCCAGGGTCAGTGCTTTGGGGCCGGTTGCCTTCCTAATTTGAGCACGACTCTCTTTTTCTTGCCTTTCCGTATCACTGTCAGTGTGAGATGATCTCCAGGCGCCTTGGGCCTGACAACCTCCATCAGGTCTGCGAGGCGCGATACCTTGGCTCCGTCTGCGCCTACTATGATGTCACCGCCAAGGGGATATCTCACGTTTCCCACTGTCACCCGTTTGCTGCTGCCGTGCAATCCAGCCTTTGCCGCCGGGCCATTCGGGGTTGTTTCCACCACCATTACTCCTCCCTTGGCCGGGAGGTCGAACATGGTGGCCAGGGCAGGGGTGATGTCCATGAACTTTGCTCCAATCCAGGGCTTGGGGGTTGCGCCCCTGGTGATTATACGGGTCGCCACCGACTGCAGCATCTCGGCATTGACGGCCAGGCCCAGGCCGCCCAGCTTTTCATCCAGGCCGTGTTTGGTGCTGATGAGCATACCTATCCCCCTGCCGGAGCCGTCGGCAAGGAGGGCGCCATTGAGCAGGGGAGATGAGGCCACTGTGACGTAGAGCATGTTTTCCATCACGGCCTCTCCCAGCTTGACGGTGCGGGGGCGTGCGGCCACGATCCCTTTTTTCACCAGGCACCAGCCCCCGAATGGCATTGCCACAGCCGTGATCTCCAGGCCAGTTCGGACGCCCGGCCCGTATCC
>WFVQ01000238.1 GCA_015491585.1 Deltaproteobacteria bacterium | reverse complement strand
TCGTCACCGAGAACATGGTTGGACACAAGCTTGGGGAGTTCGCACCTACCCGCACCTTCTATGGCCATGCCGCCGACAAGAAATCCAAGGTGCGCAGGTAGGTAAGAGGAGCGGATCATGGAAGCTCGCGCAGTTGCACGATATATAAGGGTGTCTCCACAGAAGGCCAGGCTGGTCGCCGACGTTGTCAGGGGCATGGAGGTCGATGAGGCCCTGAACACTCTGTCGGTGATGCCGAAGAAGGCGGCCAGGATCATCAAGAAGGTCCTGGAGAGCGCCGTGGCCAATGCTGATCAGGATCCAAACATCGATGTAGACACTCTCTATATAAAGAAGATTACGGTGGATCAGGGCCCGGTCTTGAAGCGGTGGAAACCACGGGCCATGGGGCGTGCCTATCGCATAAGGCATCCACTCTCCCACATCACAGTGGTACTGGACGAAGCATAACAGGGAGGAAACCTTGGGTCAGAAAGTCAACCCCATAGGCTTGAGGCTGAAGATTACGCGCACTTGGGATTCCCGCTGGTACGCTGAGAAGGAGTTTCCCGACCTCGTCTATGAGGACTATCGTATCAGGCAGTTGATCAAGGGCAGGGCGTACCACGCCGGTATCTCCAAGATAGAGATCGAGAGGGCGGCCCAGCGGCTCCGCATAAAGATCCATACGGCGAGGCCCGGTATTGTCATCGGGAAGAAGGGCGTTGAGATAGACGCCCTGAAGAACGAGGTGCAGAAGCTGGTCAAGGCGCCGGTTCAGATAGATATCCGCGAGGTGCGGAGGCCCGAGCTCGATGCACAGTTGGTGGCCGAGAACGTGGCCAGTCAGTTGGAGAGGCGCATAGCCTTCCGCCGGGCCATGAAGAGGGCCGTTGGCATGGCCATGAAGTTCGGGGCCCTGGGCATAAAGGTGGCCACCGCCGGTAGGCTTGGTGGCGCGGAGATGTCCAGGAGGGAGTGGTACATAGACGGGCGCGTGCCTCTTCACACCCTCAGGGCCGACATAGATTACGGATTCGCCGAGGCCAAGACCACCTACGGCGTGATCGGCGTCAAGGTGTGGATCTTCAAGGGCGAGGTGCTTCCCTCCAAGGAGGAAGAGGCGACGGTTGAGGTGTAAAGAGCCATGTTGAGTCCCAAAAAGGTCAAATATAGAAAGCAGCAGAAGGGCCGTATCAGGGGGGTCGCCTCCAGGGGCAATACCCTGGCCTTCGGCGACTACGGTCTCAAGGCCCTGGGTAAAGGGCGCATAACGGCCCAGCAGATAGAGGCGGCCCGTATCGCTATTACCCGCCATGTGAAACGTAAGGGCAAGATCTGGATACGCATCTTTCCCGACAAGCCCATCACCAAGAAACCTGCTGAGACGCGCATGGGAAGTGGAAAGGGCGGCGTTGAGTTTTGGGCGGCCGTTGTGAAGCCTGGCCGGATCCTCTATGAGATGGAGGGCGTGCCGGAGGAGCAGGCCAGGGAGGCCCTCAGGCTTGCTTCACACAAGTTGCCCATCCCCACCAAGATCGTGGTGAGGAGGGAGATGGCATGAAGGCAAGGGAACTGAGGGAGCTCACCGAGGAGGAGCTCCGCAAGAAGGAGAAGGAACTCCGTCAGGAGCTGTTCAATCTGCGCTTCCAGAAGGAGACGCATCAGTTGGAGAACGTGATGCGCCTGAGGCAGGTGAGAAGGGACATAGCCCGGGTCTTGACGGTAATCGGGGAAAAGCGCAGGGCATCATAGCCTGTGGGAGCTTAAGATGGCAGAGAGGGTAGTTTACAAGAGAAGGCTTACCGGCACGGTCACCAGCGACAAGTGCGACAAGACCGTGGTGGTTCAGGTGAATCGTAGGTTCCGCCATCCGATATACGGTAAGTTCGTGCTGAGGCGCAAGAAATACATGGCTCACGATGCCGAGAACGCCTGTAGGGTTGGGGACGTAGTTGAGATCGAAGAGAGTCGTCCTTACAGCCGGCGTAAGCGCTGGGTGGTAAGGCGTGTGGTGGAGAGAGCGGTTTAGTCTGCTGAGACAACAAGGATAGACAAGAGGATCTGGAATCATGATCCAGCAAGAGACAGTGCTCAACGTGGCGGATAATTCAGGGGCCAAGCGGGTCCAGTGTATAAGGGTGCTCGGAGGCACTCGGCGCCGCTATGCAAAAATAGGCGATGTAATCGTGGTTGCAGTGAAGGAGGCCCTGCCCAATTCCAAGGTGAAGAAGGGCGATGTGGCCAGGGCGGTGGTTGTTCGCACCAGGAAGGAGCTCAGGCGCAACGACGGTTCCTGGATACGTTTCGACGAGAATGCCGCGGTGCTTATAAACCAGTACGGAGAGCCGGTGGGAACCCGAATCTTCGGTCCCGTTGCCAGGGAGTTGAGGGCCAAGCGGTTCTTGAAGATCATCTCCCTGGCTCCAGAGGTCCTTTAGAGGTGTGGTCATGGCGCGGGTAAAGACGTATCTGAGGCGGAACGACAGGGTCATGGTCATTGCCGGCAAGGACAAGGGTAAGGTCGGCAAGGTTCTCCGTATAACCAAGAACAATCGGGCCTATGTAGAGGGCGTGAACATGGTGAAGCGCCATCTGCGGGCCGCACCTGGCAGGAGTGCAGGGATAGTAGAGAAGGAGGCCTCCATACATATTTCCAATATTATGTTGGTCTGTCCCAAGTGCACGGATCCGGTCAGGATCGGCAGGAAGATACTGGAAGACGGCTCTAAGGTACGGGTCTGTAAGCGGTGCGGTGAGGTGATACCCACCGAGAAGGCCTAATACGAGGAGGCTGGACGGTAATGGTCTTGATCGAACAGGTGTATAGGGAGAAGGCCGTTCCCGGCATGAAGGAACGGTTTGGATACAAGAACGACCACCAGGTGCCCCGGCTGGAGAAGGTGGTGCTCAACATGGGGTTGGGCGAGGCCATCCAGAACCCCAAGGTCCTGGATTCCGCCGTGGAAGAGCTCGCGCTGATAGCTGGCCAGAAGCCGGTGATCACCAGGGCCCGTAAATCCATTGCCGCCTTCAAGGTGCGTCAGGGTATGCCCATCGGGTGTATGGTCACTTTGAGGCGGAAGCGGATGTATGACTTTCTGACAAAACTTATCCATGTCGCCATCCCCCGGATCAGGGACTTCAGGGGGTTGCCCACACGCAGCTTCGATGGGCGGGGCAACTACACCATGGGTATCAGGGAACATATCATCTTCCCCGAGGTGGATCTGGATAAGGTGGACAAGATTAAGGGGATGAACGTCACCATAGTAACCAGTGCCAATACCGACGAGGAGGCCAGGCATCTGCTGGAGCTCATCGGTATGCCCTTCAGGAAGTAGTCAAGGAGGTTGGCGTGTCCAGGAAGGCGTTGCTGTTCAAGGCCCGGCGCAAGCCGAAGTTCAAGGTGAGGGGCTACAACAGGTGCCCCATCTGCGGCAGGCCCAGGGCCTATCTGAGAAAGTTCGGTATCTGTAGGATCTGCTTCAGGTCCATGGCGTCCCGAGGGCTCATACCCGGGGTTACAAAATCGAGCTGGTAGGGCCCTGGCCCTGGAGAAATTTTCCCGTAGTGGAGAGCGAGATATGTCAATGACAGATCCAATTGCTGATATGCTGACCCGGATCAGAAACGGTTATCAGGCCCGGCATGAGAAGGTGGAGATGCCGTGGTCCCGGATGAAGGAAGAGATCGCCCGCATTCTCCAGGAAGAGGGCTATATCAACGGATACAAGGTCCACCGGGAGGGAGCCAAGGCGGTCTTGCGTGTGA
>WFVQ01000237.1 GCA_015491585.1 Deltaproteobacteria bacterium | reverse complement strand
ACCAAGAGGTCATCGGAAAGCCCGTAGGTTCCGATGTGAAGAAGGGCAAGGCCACCTATCCCGCCCTGTTCGGCCTCGACGCATCCAAAGATAAAGCCAGGGCACTGGTGGAAGAGGCGATTTCCGCCATAGATCCATTGGGCGAAGCGGCGGAACCGCTGCGGGCCATCGCAATGTATATAATAACTCGGAAGAGATAGGAGGCCGGTGTCTGGCCATGTACGAGCTGCTCTCAAAGATAAAGACCCCAGAAGACCTCAAGGGGCTGGACATACCACAGTTGCACGAACTCGCCGAGGAGATAAGGGCGAAGATCGTGGAGACCGTCTCGCGAACCGGGGGCCACCTGGCCCCGAGCCTGGGCGTCGTCGAGTTGACCCTGGCCATTCACTACGTCTTCGATGCGCCCAAGGACAGGATCATCTGGGACGTGGGGCATCAGGCATATGCCCACAAGCTGGTCACCGGCCGTTTCGAACGTTTCGACACACTCCGCCAGTACAGGGGCATCAGCGGATTTCCCAAGAGAAAGGAGAGCCCTTACGACGTCCTCGACACCGGCCACTCCAGCACCTCGGTCTCAGCGGGCCTGGGCATGACCACGGCCAAGTCGCTGTTAGAGGGTGAAGGCCGCGTAGTGGCTGTCATAGGTGACGGCTCGATGACCGCGGGCATGGCCTTCGAGGCCCTGAACCACGCAGGTCACATAAAGAAAGACCTAATCGTGATCCTCAACGACAACGAGATGAGCATCTCCCCCAACGTGGGCGCGCTCTCCTCGTTCCTGAGCCGCAAGCTCACCGGTAGGTTCGCCAGGCGCTTCAAACACGAGGTGGAAAGCTTCCTGAAGAAGTCTGACGTCGGCGTCAATATCTGGAACGTGCTCAAGAAGAGCGAGGAGTCCCTCAAGAGCCTGTTCACTCCTGGTATGCTCTTCGAGGCCTTCCAGTTCGACTACGTGGGCCCGGTTCCCGGCCATCACCTGGAGTCACTCATCGAGACCCTGGAGAACCTTAAAAACCTCACCGGCCCTGTCCTGCTCCACATCCTCACCAGGAAGGGGAAGGGATATCCTCCGGCCGAGAGGTCTCCTGAGCGCTTCCACGGAGTGGGCCCCTTCGACGTCGAGACAGGGGAGCCCAAGAAGCCGGAGGAACCCAAGCCGCCCTCTTATACCAAGGTGTTCAGTCAGGCATTGATCAGGATCGCCAAAGAGGACCAGAGGATCGTGGCCATAACGGCTGCCATGCCCTCAGGAACCGGGCTGGACGCCTTTGCCAAGGAATTCCCTGACCGCTTCTTCGACGTGGGCATAGCGGAGCAGCACGCCGTGACCTTTGCCGCTGGCCTGGCCCTGGAGGGCCTGCGGCCCCTGGTAGCCATATACTCCACCTTTCTCCAGCGCGCCTACGATCAGATCATCCACGACGTCTGCCTCACCAACCAGCCCATAGTCTTCGCAATAGACCGCGGAGGCCTGGTGGGCGAGGACGGCCCCACGCACCACGGCGCCTTTGACATCTCCTTTCTCCGGGCTGTCCCAAACATGACCATAATGGCGCCCAAGGACGAGAACGAGCTCCAGCACATGCTCTATACGGCCTTCAACCACCCTGGGCCGTGCGCGGTGCGTTATCCCAGGGGATCTGGCGTGGGAGTCAGCCTGGACTGGATATTCAAGCCCCTGCCCGTAGGCAAGGCAGAAGTGGTGCGCCAGGGCGGAGACGTGGCCATCATTGCGCTGGGCACCCATGTCACCACCGCGCTGGTTGCCGCCGACCTCCTGGCCAAAGACAACATCGAGGCAAGGGTGGTCAATGCCCGTTTCGCCAAACCCCTGGACGAGGAGACTATTGTCGAGGCCGCCAGGGAGTGCAAGGCCATGATTACCGTGGAGGAGAACGCCCTCATGGGAGGTTTCGGCTCTGCCGTCTTGGAGTGTCTGGCAGACCATCAGATACCCCTGGAGAGATTCGCGCGTCTGGGTCTCCCCGACCGCTTCATCGAACACGGGGCACAGTCCGTACTCCGGGAGAATCTCGGCCTCACGGCCTCCAATCTGGCCGAGAAGGTACGGGAACTGATCGGTGGTTAGGAGATGGTTCCCTCGCTGAAGAGACCCATATGGCCGCTGGCAAGGACTGTCCT
>WFVQ01000236.1 GCA_015491585.1 Deltaproteobacteria bacterium | reverse complement strand
GTGACAACGGCGGCAGCGCCGCGGGCCAGTGCATCGGCTATGAACATGGCGCCGTCGCACGACGCCCCCTTGACGGCGACGAAGAGGTCTCCAGGCGCAATCGTCCTGGAGTCTATGGCCACGCCTCGCACCTCGACCCCATCTGCACAAGGCGGAGCATATAGGCCGGCGACGGTGAGAAGCACTTTGAGATTCATGGTTTTCTGCGCAGAGTGGTTGCAGTACACGTCCTACTCCCTGCCGCCCGAATAGAGCGCCATAATTCCACTGCGGTCAAGACGCGGCAGGGATAGGGCCAAGTCCAGGGCGCCCTTCACCAGGTTCATGATGGAGGCCGCGCCGCTCTTCCTTCTCTTTATCTTGTCCAGGGCAAGCACGAATACCAGGGATCTGCCACTTGTTCCAGCCTTGCCAACGAAGGTGAGCTGCTCATCGCCAGTGGCATTTTCGTACAGCGCACCAACATAAGACCACGAGGTCCGCTGTCTGGCGCCATCCCCTCCAGAAGACTCGGTGCCGTCCGGCCTGAGCAGCAGATGCGGAGTGACGGGCTTTCCCCCGTTCTCCAGCATGGCATAGGCCTTCAATATCTGGAGGGGAGTGGCCTTTATGTTGTTGAGCAGTTCCAGCCCCCTAGACGAAGTCGAGTCGATGCACCCCTCTCTCTCTCCAGGAAGGTCGATCCCTGTTTTCTGTCCGAAACCCAGTGCGGCCACGAGGGAGAGAGAGGGCTGTCCATCCATCCTGTCGAGGTCACCGCCCTTGGTGAGGAGAGATGTGGTGGCAGACACGGAGTGCCACGACGGAAGGCGGGGGGGGGCGGGATGCTCTTCTCTCTCCAACATGGCCGCGGCTATGGCCAGGGGTCTGAAGTAGAGTCCAGCAGCCAAGGAAGGGCCTGCCGCATCCGGCTCTTCCCAGAAGCGGCCAGCTCTCACCGCAGGCACCTGGGCCAGCGCCAGCACTGCCCCGTCTTCTGGATCCATGACCACGATGCATCCGGCCGGGGCCCTGTAATGCCTTGCCGCGCGTGCCAAGGCCCTGGCCGCTTTGACCTGGACCATACGTTCGATAGTCAACGGTATGGAGCCTGCCTCCTGGTGATCCAGGGGAGCCATGACTTGGCGTGCCAGGCTGGAGGGGGCATCATATCTCAGCAGGCTGTCGTATTGGAATTCGATGCCGTTCAACCCCTTGCCGGTGTACACGTCCACGAAACCCACCACCGGCGTCATGAGCGGATCGTATGGATACCTCCGCTGGTATCCAGACCCGCCGGGCTCGCTGTATGCCAGGACTGCACCGGCCCTGTCCACTATGGCACGGCGGAATCCTCCCGGCGCCACGGTGCCAGGACTTGAGACCATCGCCTCGGTCGGGGCTCCGTCGGACCTGTATAAGACCAGGAACGCAACGCATAAGGCCAGGAGTACAGCCAACCACCGCCCCCGCTCAGGAGCAATGACCCGGTCGAGGTGTTTCCGCGGTCTGGATTTCTTCTCCTGGCTTCCCGACATCCCGCGCGACCGTCTAATCTCTCAATATAGCCAGCTCGCCTGGTCCAGGAGCGTGAAGGCCTAAGCGTTTCCCCAGCCTTGCCAGGTTTTCCCTGCTGGTCGCCTTCTCCATCTCTGCCTCCAGCCGAGTCCGGCTGGCTTCCAGCCGGATTCTCTCGGCCTTCAGCCCCGAGATGGCCGACGAGACGTTGCGTATGGAGACATTGAGCCATACAGCTATGATGAGCAGGGAGATACACGAGAAGAGCAGTCCCTTGTCGAGCCTTGAGAATAAGGGACGGGATTGCGCGCTATTCCCGGACTGGCGCGGTACGGCGCCGAAATAACGCCTCTGCGGCATCCTGAGAGTGGCTGACTTCATGAACATTTTACCCTCCTTCCTCTGTTCCTTCCGTCTCTATTCAGGCGAGGGCGCCCATATGCGCTCGGCCACCCTCAATTTGGCGCTCCTGGCGCGGGGATTGGCCTCGATCTCCTCCTGAGAGGCGGTGACCGGCCGTTTTGTTATCCTCTTCAGCCTCGGATCATCCATGAATGCCCGCTTCACCAATCTGTCCTCAAGGGAGTGAAAAGAGATGATGGCCAGCCTGCCCCCCGGCTCCAGGCACGACGGCAGGGAGTCCAGGGCCGACTTCAGGTTTTCCAGCTCTTGATTCACGGCGATCCTCAGGGCCTGGAAGGTCCTGGTAGCTGGATGGAGCCTCCTGGGATGGAAGCGCCTGGGGATGGCGCTGGCCACCAGATCGGCCAGTTCCGCAGAGGTCTCGATCGGGGCCTGTCTTCGCCTCTCTACGATGAACTGGGCTATGCGGTGTGCCCATCTCTCTTCTCCATAATTGATGAGGATCTCCTTGAGCTGTTCCTGTGGCAGTTCGTTTACCAGGTCCCTGGCGGTGGTGCTTCTCCTGGTGTCCATCCGCATGTCCAAGGGTTCTTTGCGCTGGAAGCTGAAGCCCCTGCCGCTCTCCTCTATCAGAAAGGAGGAGAGGCCTATGTCCAGCAATATGCCCCTTATCCCCTTGATATTCCTGGACTCCAAGGCCTCCGGAATCGTTGTGAAGCTGCCGTGGAAAAACTCGATCTTATCCTTCCAAGGGTGGAGCCTCTCTCTGGCCAGCTCCAGTGTGGCGCGGTCCCATTCGAAACAGAACATGTGGTCCGGTACACATCTCTCCATGATGGCCTCAGTGTGCCCTCCAAGGCCGAGGGTCCCATCGACGAAAGTGCCCCCGCTGCCGGTGCACAGAAGGGAGGTTACCTCCTCGACGAGCACTGGCACATGGACCCTGAGAAGGGCGTCAGATCGAGAGGGATGCGACGAATTCGCTGAGTTCGTCCACATTTTCCCTTGCCTTCTGGAGCTCGGATTCCAGGGCATCCTTGTCCCAGATCTCGAAGCGGTTGAGGATGCCCAGCAGAACCACGTCCTTGTTGAGGCCGGCCTCCTCCCTAAGGGCAGACGGGATCAGGATCCGTCCGTGGGAGTCGAGGTTGCACATCACCGCCGAGGCCAGAAAATAGCGCTGGAAGAGTTGCACCTTTGGCGGAGCGATGTCGTAGCTGGTGAACTTGTCCTCGATCTTCTTCCAGACATCCAGTGGATACGCTACCAGGCAGTTGGGCAGGTTGGTGACCATGAGGCGCTCGTCGTACTGGCTCTTGAGCACCTCGCGGAACCGCGCAGGAATACTCAGACGGCCCTTAGAGTCAAGAACATGTGTCGAACGCCCTCGGAACACCAGAACATTCCCCTTTGCCCCACTTTCTCCCACCGATCTCCACTATAGAAATAGGGTTTCGCGGTGTCAAGAAGTTTTTTCTTCCGCAAAAAGCAAAAAATATAGATGAATTACAGGGTAAGCTCTGCGAAACTCGCTGAACCGGCCCAAAACTGCCTTTATCACCATATGCGGCCATTTGAGCCTGTAACGAGAGCCATTCTTGCGGGGTGGTAGAAAGTGGGATGGTTTAGCGGCGGCGCTTCTGGTACCGGTTCACTGCGCGGTTGTGTTCCTTTAGCGTCGCCGAGAAGTGGTGGGTTCCGTTGTTCTTTGATACGAAATAAAGATAGTTGGTGTTTGCAGGCCACAGCACGGCCCGGATCGACTCCTTGCCTGGATTGCAGATGGGGCCCTTGGGCAGCCCCTTGATCTTGTAGGTGTTGTACGGGGTCCTGCGCCGCAGGTCGCGCCAACGCAGCCGTCTTTTCCTCTTGTGGGTCTCAACGAGTATTCCGTAGAAGACCGTTGGGTCCGCCTGGAGGGGCATGCCCCGTTTCAGCCGGTTCCAGAACACGCTGGCGATGAGCGGGCGTTCCTTGTCCAGCCTGGTCTCCTTCTCTACTATCGAAGCCAGGGTGATCACCGTAAAGAGATCGCGGTCAGTTTCTTTCAAGCGCTTTCCGAACCCTTTTTCGCGCCATACCGTCCAGAACTGGTTGACGAACATGGATGTGAGCTCCTTCAGGCCCATGCCCGCGGGGATGAAATAGGTGTCTGGATAGAGGAATCCTTCGGCGCTGGGTCCCGGGATCTTCATGGCCTTCAGGAATCCGGGGTCGTGGACAAGACGGAGGAAATCCTCTTTTCTGGCCAATCCAGAGCGCTGGAGGAGGTCGGCGATGTCATATATGTTGAAGCCCTCAGGTATGGTGAACACCAATTGGATAACGCGGCCTGAGACCAGAACATCCAGGACTTGGGCAGGGGTCATGCTGCCCGACAGCCGGTACTGGCCCGCCTTGATCCTGGTGGTGTCCCCTCTCAGATATGCGATGATGGTGAAGGGGTAGGGTGACCTTATGATCCTTTCCCTATATAGTAGGCGGGCCACTTCGTTGAACGTGGCGCCCTGGGGAACGGTCACTATCTTCTCCTCTACATGCTGGGAGACCGGACTGGAGAGGTGGTTCCAGGAGATGTAGCACCCAAGGAAGACGAAGTAGGGTGCGAAAAGCCAGGCGATGTCCTTGATAGGTGACCGTTGTTTGTCCATTTCTCTCTTTTAGGGAGTTACGGGAAGGATAGCCCAAGGCGGGCCGGGCGGCAACTCGTTCCGTCCAGGGCTTTAGACGGGTATATGAATGGGATTTCTGCGAAAGGCCGTTAACAGGCTGGTTGGAAAGGCTATACACCGGTACGGACTCTTGAACCACGGAGACAGGATAGCCGTTGCGGTCTCCGGAGGGGCCGATTCCATGATGATGCTCTGGTTTCTCATGGAGTGGCAGAAAAAGGCCCCGATCAGGTTCCAACTTCTGCCCATCCACCTGGACATGGGGTTCGGGGCCGAATACAGTCCGCTCCTCGCCTATTTATCCGGCACCGGGCTGGGATACCATTTCGAGGAGACCGGCTTCGGACCTTATGCCCACAGCCCGGCCAACAGGAAGAAGAGTCCATGCTTTCTCTGCTCCATGCTCAGGCGGAAGCGGCTGTTCCAGCTCGCGCACCACTTGGGCTGCAATAAGATCGCGTTCGGTCACAATCAAGACGATATCATCGAGACCTTTTTCATGAATGTGATCTACAGCGGAGAGATGAGCACCATGCTTCCGCGCCAGGAGATGTTCAAAGGGCTTATTACCATTATCCGTCCCCTATCCCTGGTGGACGGCGCATCGGTCAGGCGATTGGCGGGAGAGTTGGAACTCCCGCTGGTGGAGAATCCCTGTCCCAGCTCCGGCGCCACCAAGAGGAGCGAGATAAGGGAGATGCTCGAAAGGGTCTTCAAGGCTAACCGGAAGGCCAGGGGGAACATCATGCACGCCTTATGCAATGTGCGCACCGAGTACTTGCTGCCGCCAGATTAAGTGTGATGAAAATAAAAAGGCCCCTTTACGGGGCCTTTTTTGTTCATATCGTAGCGGTCTTTTACCAGCTGTATCCTATCCCGATTCCGGCTAACCACTGGTTTTCGTCCCCGCGGTCGTCAACCACAGGGCTGTCCTCTGCATCGGTGAGGAGCCTACGGTACTGAAGCCCCGCCCCTACGTGCCAATTGCGGTTGTAATGGAAGATGAGCATCTGATTGATCCTGACGTCTTTGACGCCACTGCTGGCATCGAAGATAGGCAGCCCCGAAGCGGCCGAGTCATTGGCATTGACCCCAAAATAGGTCTCCATATAGTTGTCGTCTGCATATACGACGGTGAGGCCGGCACCATAATCAAGGGCCCTAGTAATGGGATGCCAGCATCTGGCATTGAATGAGACCGTGTAGCCCTCGTGCTCGTCTCCAACGTCGGCGAGGACATCGACATTGGCCAGGAACCTTCTTCTGGGATTGGTCTTGTCTATGAACTCAACGCCTATAAAGCCCCCTGCCTCAACGGTGTCGTCTATTTCTTCCATCTTGGAAACTACGTCGTCGTCAACGTCGTCATCACGGCCAAATCTATAGTTGAGGGAGGGGCCGAACCTGAACCACGGATGGTCCATAACATTAGCCTGAATTTCGTATCCCTTTACCAGAAAATAGCGCTCTGTGCCGTTGAGTTTGAACTTGGCGTATGGAGCCGCGGCAAAGGTATAATCGTCAGATCCCTCGTAGTCAGGTACAATCCCTACCCCGATGCCCACCATATGGGGCATCTGGTCAACGGCAAACTCTAAACCGTCGGCCTTGGCATGGCCCGGCGCTAGCGCCAAGGCGCATCCTACTATCATCGCTGCTACTGCAATGGTCAACTTGAACTTCATCTCGTCCTCCTTATTTCAGCCTTAAAAATTTCAATAGAGTATATAGCTCGATTCTTATAGAGTCAAGCATAGAATTAAATGATAATTGCTTTAATTATCTATTGGTCAAAGTAGATCAAATAGCTCAAATTTGTTTGCTGTCAACAAAAAAGGGGTCTGGTGGGAATCCAGACCCCCTTGGTTTGTAAGTATCACTTTACCTCTTCGAAGTCGGCATCAACCACGTCGTCGTCACCGGAGCCGCCGCGCTGCTGGCCGCCAGAGCCGGAGGAACCAGATGCCTCGCCTCCTGCCGATGCTGAACCTGCCGTTGCCTGCTGATACATCAGCTCCGCCACCTTGTGGGCTGCCTGCATCAGGTCGTCCTGGGTGCTCTTTATGGTCTGGACGTCGTCGCCCTCCATAGCCTTCCTGAGCGCCTGGAT
>WFVQ01000235.1 GCA_015491585.1 Deltaproteobacteria bacterium | reverse complement strand
GTCTATACCCACGCTGGACCAGAAATAGGGGTCGCATCCACCAAGGCTTTTACGAGCCAATTGTCGGTTCTTTACCTCCTGTCTCTGCATGTCGCCCTTGCCAAGGGGCAAATGCCGCCGGAAGAGGCAGAAAAAAAGGCGGGGATACTGGCGACCCTCCCAAAGCTCATGGAGGAGAACATAGAGGTCTGGCACCAGCAGGCGGCGGTGGTTGCAGAAAAGTACCACACCTTCAAGGACTTTCTTTTCCTGGGAAGGGACCTCCTATTTCCCGTGGCCTTAGAGGGGGCCTTGAAGCTCAAGGAGATTTCCTATATTCATGCCGAGGGCTATGCTGCGGGGGAGATGAAACACGGTCCCATTGCCCTCATCGACCATGAAATGCCTGTTCTCACGCTGCTTGGAAAAGGTCCTGTGTATGAGAAGACCTTAAGCAACATGGAAGAGGTCAGGTCCAGGAAGGGCAGGATCATCTGTGTTGCCGAGGCAGGAGACCGGGCGGCGGCGGAGATGGCGGAAGACGCCATCACGGTGCCGACTGCCATCGACTATCACATACAGCCGTTCGTATATACCGTGCCCCTCCAGCTCCTGGCATACGAGGCCGCGGTGATGAGGGGCTGCGACGTGGACCAGCCCCGCAACCTGGCCAAGAGCGTCACGGTTGAATAAAAGAAAGGAACGGAGCGGAGATGAATAGAATTCTCGTAACCGGAGCCGCGGGTTTCATCGGCTTCCACTTGTGTAAACGCCTGCTGGCGGCAGGAAAGAGCGTCGCCGGCATCGACAACCTCAACCCTTATTACGATCCACAGCTCAAGAGAGACCGCCTCGCCATTCTCCAGGACTCACCCGCTTTCCAGTTCCACCTCGTTGACATGGGAAACAGGGACCAGGTCCTGCCGATATTCGAGGAGGGAGGCTTCGACTGCGTAGTAAACCTCGCCGCCCAGGCCGGGGTCAGACACTCTATAAAGGATCCATATTCCTACGCCGAGACCAATCTCTTGGGATTCCTAAACATCCTCGAAGGCTGCCGCCACCACGGCGTAAAACACCTGGTCTTCGCGTCGTCGAGCTCGGTTTACGGCGCCAACACCAAGATGCCCTTCTCGGTCCACCACAACGTGGACCATCCTGTGTCCCTCTATGCGGCGAGCAAGAAGGCCAACGAGCTCATGGCTCACAGCTACAGCCACCTATACGGGCTGCCCTGCACCGGCCTCCGCTTCTTCACCGTGTATGGGCCCTGGGGCCGTCCGGACATGGCCCTGTTCCTCTTCACCAAGGCCATACTGGAGAACAGGCCCATAGACGTCTTCAACTATGGAAAGATGAAGCGGGATTTCACCTACATAGACGATATCGTCGAGGGGGTGGTGAGGGTAATGGAGCGGATCCCGGAACCCGATCCCAATTGGAGCGGTGACGATCCAGACCCCAGCACCAGCTACGCTCCTTATAGGATCTACAACATCGGCAACAACGAGCCCGTCGAACTCATGCACTTCATCGAGGTGCTCGAGGAGGTGCTGGGCCGCAAGGCGGAGAAGAACCTACTCCCCATGCAAGCGGGCGACGTGCCCGCAACTTATGCGGACATCACAGACCTGGAAAGAGACGTGGGCTTCAAGCCTTCCACGCCCCTGAAAGAGGGGATCTCGCAGTTCGTGCGGTGGTATCGAGAATATTACGGAGTCTGAATTGGAGGCATACGAGATGAACATCACAGTAATCGGCACCGGCTATGTCGGACTCGTCGCCGGCGCCGGCCTTGCCGATTTCGGAATGCATGTGGTCTGCGTGGACAAGATAGAGGAAAAGATCGACTCCCTGAAAAGGGGGGAGATCCCTTTTTATGAGCCAGGCCTGAGGGAACTGGTGGAGCGCAATGTCGCCCAGGGCCGCCTCTCCTTTTCCACTGATCTGGAGGATTCGGTCCGAAACTCCCTGGTGGTCTTCATCGCTGTGGGAACTCCTTCCGACGGAAGGGGAGGTGTTGATCTCTCCGCAGTGGAGGCGGTGTGCCGGCAGATAGCGTCTGCGGTGGAGGACTACACCGTCGTGGTGACCAAGAGCACGGTTCCTGTAGGAACCAACCGCTGGATCAAGTCCACCATACAGGAGCAGCTCGCCAAGCAGGTCGAAATAGACGTGGTGTCCAACCCGGAATTTCTCAGGGAGGGTTCTGCGGTGGAGGACTTCATGCGCCCCAACCGCGTGGTCATAGGCTCCGACAGCCCCAAGGCCCTGGCCATCGTCAAGGACATCTACCGCCCGCTCTATCTAATAGAGACCCCTTTCGTCATAACCAATCTCGAGACCGCGGAGATGATCAAGTATGCATCCAACGCCTTCCTGGCCACCAAGATCTCGTTCATCAATGAGATAGCCAATCTCTGCGACATGGTCGGCGCCGATGTCCACATGGTTGCCAAGAGCATGGGGCTGGACAGGCGGATCGGCCCCAAGTTCCTCCACCCAGGCCCTGGTTTCGGCGGCTCCTGCTTCCCCAAGGACACCGAGGCCATGGCCCGGATCGGCAGGGACCACGACTCCCCCCTCACCATCGTTGAAGCGGTAATAGAGGTCAACGCCCGCCAGAAGCGGCTCATGGTGGAAAAAGTCGTCTCGGCCCTGGATTCCGCACCGGACAACAAGACCGTCGCCGTTCTGGGGCTCTCGTTCAAGCCCAATACCAGCGACATCAGGGAGGCGCCCTCCATTATCCTGGTCAAGGAACTCCTTGCGAGGGGTGCCAGAGTACGCGCCTATGACCCTGTTGCAATAGATGAGTTTAGGCGCGAGGTGGGGGACGAAGGCATCACCTATGCCTCCACCGCCTACGAGGCAATAGAGGGGTCCCACTGCCTTGCGGTGGTCACCGAGTGGAACGAATTCAGGAACCTGGATATGGGCAGGGTCAAGGAGCTGATGGCCTCGCCGGTGGTGGTGGATCTCCGGAACATATACGACCCTGCAAAGATGAAGGCGAAGGGCTTCAGGTATCTCTGCGTTGGACGCCAGGTAGTATACGACACAGCTCCTGGGTAAGCCTCTCCACTCCCAGCCCTGTTGCCGCCGAAATGGCTATGCCGTCGCCCACAGCGGGCTCGGGGGCAGCATCGGCCTTGTTGTACGCCACTATCCTGGGCACGGCCTCAAGCCCCATTGATGCAAGGATCTCTTCTACCGCCCTCTTCTCCTCCTGGAGATGCGGGCTGGTTAGGTCCACCACGTGCACGAAGAGGTCGGCATCCTCCAGCTCCTCCAGCGTGGCCCTGAATGCCACCTGGAGATCCTTGGGCATCCCCTTGATGAACCCGACTGTATCGGCCACCACCACCTCCGTTCCGCACGGCAGCCTCATACGCCGCGCCGTGGGATCCAGGGTGGCGAACAGCTTGTTCTCGGCGAAAACGCGGCTTCCTGTAAGCCTGTTCAAGAGAGTGGACTTTCCTGCGTTGGTGTAGCCGATGAGGGCCACCTGTACCGCCTCTCTCCTGCGGCGCCTCTTGCGCCTCTCCATCCTTCCCTTTGACAGCGTCTTCAGTTGCCGCTCAAGGGAGGCTATCCGCTCCTTGACCCGCCTCCTGTCTATCTCCAGCTTGGTTTCTCCTGGACCGCGGCCGCCGATACCGCCCATGAGCCTGGACATGGCAACGCCGCGTCCCACCAGTCTTGGAAGCAGATATCTCAGCTGTGCGAGCTCGACCTGTATCTTTCCCTCCCTGCTCTTGGCCCGCTGGGCGAAGATGTCCAGAATGAGCTGGGTCCTGTCCATCACCTTCAGGTCCACCATAGAGGCGATGTTGTTCACCTGCACCGGCGACAGCTCCTGATCGAATATCACCAGGGTGGCGCCCAGGTACAGCCCCTTGATGAGCAGCTCCCGCAGCTTCCCCTTTCCAACGAGATGGGCGGGATTGTACCTGACAACCCGCTGATACACCGATTCGAGGACGGTTACTCCTGCGGTGTGGGCCAGCTCCCGTAGCTCTGCAAGGCTCCTCTCCGCCTCGGCCCTGGGCTGGGCGCTGGCATGTATCAGGATCGCCCGCTCTTCTCCGGCCTCCACGGCCAGAGCGTCCTGACCGCGCTCGATCTCCCGCTCCAGCGCGGCTACGAATTCGTCGAACCCTTCGGGAACATCCTCTGTGCTCTGATAGGCCGCCACATCCCAACACTCACCTGCCCGGTTGGGTGGAAGGAGGTGCGCCACGTGGACCGCACCGGCCCTGCCTTCCTCCACCTCCACCGCCACCATCATATCCAGGCGGAGCAGTGCCATGTCTGAGAGGTCCTCGCTGTCCAGCGGGTGGGAGCCGCCGAGATGGGTATGGATGCAACGCAGGCCCTTGAGACGGCCTCGTCCTCGGCGGAAGGACGACAGGTCCGGAATCATGATGGAACGCTGGTCTCCGACGATCACATGGGTCACACGGCCGCGCCTGTCCAGGAGGAGTCCGATCTGCCGCCCCAACTCGTGGGACAGGTGGGCCAAGTTGTTCACCAGGTCTGCTGGCACCGCCAGAGAGGGGTCCCACTTTTTCTGATACAGCCTCTCCAGCCGCCTTGCCAGGAGCCTGGGAATTCCAGTAATCGATCCATGAAGCCGTCCTATGGAGACACCTCCAGCCGTTTCACGTGAAACATGGAGCTACCGAACCCCTTCCGCGGGGTAACGGGATGCAAGAAACTCAATGATCTGCTCCCGCTCTCCCTTCTCGAGCCTGGCGCCGTGGGCCACCATCCTGTCCACCACCCTGGTCCACTCTTCCAAGCCGCGGCCTCTTTTGTAGATCCTGGCGGTGGAGTGGCAGGCGGTGCAGCGTTTGCGGATCAGCCTCTTGCCCGGAGAGGCGTCAAAAGAGACGCATCCGGGATGCAAGAGAGAGAGAAAAGGGACAAAGAGAAGGAACAACCGCCACTTCATTACTCCCCGGCCCCCATCTTTCCACACGCGGCGCCACCCCCTTCAAGATAGGCCGGGGAAGCCTCAAGCCTCTTGACGAGCATTTGGACTTCGAGGTCGCCGCCCAGGCGGGAGAGCAACAGCCCCAGCAGCTCCCGCGAGAGATCGTCCGAAGGCTCCAGGGAATACACCACCCAGCTTCCCCTTCGCTCCTTGGCCAAAAAACCGGCATCCTCCAGACAGCGCAGATGCCTGGAGACCGTTGGCTGGGCCAATGAAAGGGCCGCTGTGAGCTCGCACACGCAGCGGGGACGCCTCTCCAGCATGGCGAGCAACTTCATCCTGGTTGGATCGGCAAGGGCCTTCAACCGCTTTTCCAGTGCCGCGACCAAACCTTCCTTCATTATTTATGGATATCCCGATACCGGCAGACGGTCAACCCGGACAGGGCTTCACATTTTTACAGCAATAAATTATTTTCTTGTGGCTTGAAAAAATTTTTTCAGGAGGTAACTTCTGTGGAGGTGGAACTGAGATGGGACAGACATTTCGCCCTTGAACAAGTGGGCGGAGATGAACGGATACTAAACCAGCTCTTGGCATTGGCCAAGGAGTCCATGAGCAACAAGGCCCGCGAATTGGAGGAGGCATTCAGGGGGCGGGATGCAGGTGGAGTGGCGGAGGCTGCGCATGCCCTGAAGGGATCGGCCTCCAACATAGGGCTCCTCTCGGTGCAAGAGACCGCGCATGCAATCGAAATCATCGCCGCGGGTGGCGAGGTTTCCAGCCTGGAGCAGGAAGTGAAG
>WFVQ01000234.1 GCA_015491585.1 Deltaproteobacteria bacterium | reverse complement strand
GAAGAGGGCTGCCGCCCTCTTCACGACCTCGACGGCCTGCCCGTGGGTGGAAACCGTTCCGATCTCGGTTCCAGGCTTAGGTCTGTAGCCGCCATGCCCTCCCACTAACACCTTGTAACCGTTGCGATAGCCGACGAAGCCCACGTCCATTATGTTCGCCCATGAACAGCAGGCAGGGCAGCCGGAGACACCCACCTTCATTTTGGGCGGTATAGGGACCCTTACCGCCTCCCGGCAAAGTGCCTCGCCCAGGGGGAAGGTCTCCTGCAGGGCTATGGGGCAGTAAGGTTTGCCCACGCACACCCTTGGCTGGGAGACATCCCTGGTCTTCCGTACCGCAGCACCGGCGGACTCCAGGATCTCCAGAGCTTTGAGGGCGTTATCATGGTCCATGTCCAGGAACATGAGCTTCTGCGCGGTGGTCATGTGGAGTGTGGCCCCTGCCGTGGACTGAACCTGCTGTGCAGCGGCGAGGACCTCGGGAGTTATACAGCCGTTCACGCACTCGATTAGTATCGCATAAGAACCGTCCTTCTGGGGTATCAGGCCGGGTATCTTCTTCTCTTCCGTCATGTTCACCTCCTGTTGCCGGCTTTGCCCGGCCGCGCCGCGCTCACGGCCCGGCTGCGGCATGGCCCAAGGATTACCGTACCGTTTAATATGGCCGCACGGCCGCCAAAAATCAATCTTTTCCAGGTTGACGAGTGAGCGGCCAAGTGGAACAGGGAGGCGTCTCCATATGTTTAATCAGCTCAGGGCTCAACAGGGCGGCCAATGCCTTTGCGCGCCGGGAACTGTCTCGCTCTCCGCAGAGCCTGCCCACGGCCTCGGCAGCGCGCAGCACCTCTCCAAGCTGGGATCTGGTCTTGGCCCCTGATATCACCCTATCAACCCTCCCGTCCAACAGCACCCAGGAGTATGCCGCTGCCACAGGACTGACTCCTGAGTCCTTACAGAGGGCGTGGAACCGTCGGGCCCAGTCCAGAACCGCAGGATCGCGGAACAGCGGATTGCGACGCCTGGCGTCCTTCTTGCCCAGGACGGCCATACCCTTGGACAGCCTGGGTGCGCCCAGGAGCCCCTGGGCAAGCGGAGAATAGACCGTGTTGGTGCATCCTGAGGAGCGGCCTGCCTCCAGCACCGCGCGATCTCGGTGCAGCAGGTTGAACTGGACCTGATGATATGTCCCTGGTCTTGCCTGGAACAGCGACGAGAGCTGTACAGGCGAGAGGTTGCACACACCCCACTCCAGGATCAGGCCCCTCTCCTTGAACCTTTCCAGCGCACCCACACTCTCTTCGAGCGGGACGTGTGGGTCTGGCCAGTGGAGCGAGAAGAGGTCGAGATAATCGGTCCTGAGGCGCCTGAGGCTCTGGAGCAGGGCCTTTTCCAGTCCTGAGGGCGACCCGTCATGGAAGACCCTGCGGCCATGCCACACCAGTCCCCCCTTGCTGGAGATGGCCACCTGTTTCCTCGCCCGTCCCAGGGCCTTGGCCAGGAGCTCCTCCGAACGGCCGTGGGCATAGAAGCCAGCGGTATCAAACCACTTTATGCCCATCTCCAGGGCCATCTGTATGGTCGCGAGGGACTCACCGAGATCGGTGGGGCCGAACCCCTCTCCACCGAGGCTCCACGTCCCTAACCATAGGAGCTGAGATGGAGTCTTTGGGGACTGTAGTGCTTGCATGGCTCGAGCCTTGAAAAGGGAAATAAAAAAAGCGGCCGAAGCCGCTTTATACATCCCGCAGAGGGCGTTCTCAACCCAGGTTCTTGATGAGGTCCCTCATCATCGCGTCTGCCACCTTGACGGGATTCACCTCATAGGTGCCGTTCTGGACCTGCTCCTTGAGGGCTTGTACCTTTTGGGCACGTTCCTGTTCCTGGACCTGAGTGGCGTTCACTGCTTCACTGGCCATCCTCGATTGTGGGGAGATATCGACACGGTCCCGTCGTGAGGCCGCCTCTACCGGCCCAGCCTGTGCCTGGAGCTGATCCTGGCCCTGCTGCGGGGAAGCAGGCCGCTGCGGGTTTGCTATTTGCTGTATGTAGGCGTTCATCTGTGTGTTTTGGGCTATCTCAGAGGCCTTCATGTGTGGCTCCTTTTTGGGTTAGAAGTTGTTGGTAAGGTTCCTTATAAGTTCATCGATGTTCTGTGCTGCAAATTCTTTTACGATCTCGCCCTTTTCTGGATCCAACACCTTGAACTTGAAGCCGCTCTCCTGCCCCTCTTCTGGCATGGCCTCCAGCCTGCCTCCGAACTCCTGGCTCAACCGTTCTACCATCGAAGGATTGAGGGTGTCTCCATTTTGGGCATCGCCCAACCTGGCCACCAGCTCTTCTGCCAGCCTGTTGGTGATCTGTCTCTTCTTCCCCTCTTCCGAGATGGTGACAGTATCGGGGGGCTTGGGGCGGCCGTCTTGGGTCAGCTTCCTGAGGCTGTTCCTGCGCCCCAACCGCTCTCCATAGGCCCGTATGATATTCTGTATGTGGTAAGAGGAGATGGTCATGGAACAGCCCCGTGCTTTGTTGTATCCTGCTTTTGTTTCCTGGTTCGGAGCCTTGGGACCTGGACTTAAATTTTGTACCTTTGCGGAGTGGACATGGGTGAACGCAAGCAGCAGGCGGTGATGAACCACATCTGGTTCGGCATGATCGCCGTGGCCGTGCTCTTTGGAGCAGTGAACGGCCGCCTGGGCGATCTCACCGGCGCCTCTTTCGAGGCGGCGAAGAAGGCGGTGGAGCTGGCCATAGGGCTGGTTGGTGCAATGGCCCTGTGGCTTGGACTGGTGCGCATAGGGGAGGATGCCGGGCTGATGCGGGCCCTGGCCAGGATGATAAGGCCGCTCATGTTGCGGCTCTTTCCTGATGTGCCCCCGGACCATCCGGCCATGTCCGCCATGATAATGAACATGGCCGCCAATGCCCTGGGGCTCGGGAATGCAGCAACTCCACTGGGTATCAAGGCGATGACGCTGCTCCAGAGGCTGAATCCAGTCAGGGATCAGGCAACGGACGCCATGTGCCTCTTCCTCGCCATCAATACTTCCAACGTGACCTTGTTGCCCTTGGGGGTTATCACCGTAAGGGCGGCAGCCGGTTCTTCCGACCCCTCCGGTATCCTGGTCCCGTCACTGTTAGCCACCACGGTGTCCACTCTGGTCGCTGTGGTGGCTGCCAAGGCCCTGGCCAGGCGGCCGCCATCCGGCACGATCACTGTTTCTGGCACAGAGGAGTTGGAGGAGGCGCCGGATGGGCCGGAGAGGCCGCTGTACAGATCGCGCGCATGGTTTGCGGGGACAGCAGCGCTACTGCTCATCGGTGCCTTTGCCTGGCATCTCCATTCCGGCAATATCACCGGTTCCTCCCTGGGCAACTGGCTGGTGCCGGCCTTGATGTTCGGTTTCGTGCTCTACGGCTTCGCCCACGGCGTGGAGGTGTATCAGTCGGCGGTAGATGGGGCGAAGGAGGGTTTCGAGGTGGGCGTCAGGCTCATACCCTTCCTGGTGATGATCCTGGTAGCAGTTGCGATGTTCAGGGAGTCGGGGGCGTTCTCGGTCCTGGCCTCCCTGGTATCTCCGGTTACGGATGCCCTTGGCATTCCTGCCGAGGTCCTGCCCGTGGCCCTCTTACGGCCGCTCTCGGGTTCCGGGGCGTTCGGGCTCATGAGCGAGATCACCGCCAGGGCGCCGGACAGCTTCGCGGCGTTCCTTGCAGGCACCATCCAGGGGTCCACCGAAACCACCTTCTATGTGATGGCCGTCTATTTCGGGGCAGTGGGCATATCCAACCCGAGATATGCGGTGACAGCAGCGCTACTTGCAGACGCCGCCGGATTCGCGGCCTCGGTGCTCTTCGCCAGGATGTTCTATTGATTCAAGCTGCCGTGGCAGACCGGCCCAAAATGAAAAAGGGCGGAGACGATCCGCCCTCGGTCGATTTCTCAGCAGCAGGAAAGATTACGAGACTGCGTCGGTAAGCTTGGAACCGGCCTTGAACTTCACCACTTTCTTGGCTGGGATTTCGATGATCTCGCCGGTGCTGGGATTGCGGCCCTTGCGTGCATTGCGCTGGGCCACGGAGAACGTGCCAAAGCCCACCAGCGTCACCTTGTCGCCCTTGGAGACTGCATCGGTCACGGCATCCATGAAGCCGTCAAGAGCCCTCTCAGCGGCGCTCTTGGTTATCCCTGCGGCCTGTGCCATCCTGCTTACCAGTTCACTCTTGTTCATGGGACCCTCCCTCTATTTGGTTTTGTTTTCCATGGACGGTTTTGACGACCACTCTCTCCACCTCAGGCTCTTTGGGCATGGGGTGGAAAGCCTTAATAACCCCGGTTGTCAATGACAAGGTGACATTATCTTTCTATAACTGTCCCTTTCTCGATGTCAAGGAAAAAATGACCTCATCCCAGCCGGGATGGGCTATTCAGGGGAGACGGGAGCAGTTCCTGGGGCACTCCGAGGAGGAAACGGCCCGACGAGATCCAGTTCTTCAGCTCATTGGCGATCTCCCTGGCCCTGGCATAGCTGGAGAGGGGAGCGGTCCTAACCTCCCGTCCTCCCACCTTGATGGAGCCCTTTTTCATCTCAGCGTAAGACACCTCGCCAAGAGAGACGCCCTTGCCCTGGGGATAGTCAACCCCGTAGTCCACTATCTGCGTGAAGATCTCCTCGTCCGATACCCCTGTCCTGTAGGCGATCTCCTCGTTCAGGATGGGTATGGGAACGCCGATGCCAACGGCCAGCGAGCATCCATATCCCAGGATGCTGACCCCCACCAGGTACCTGGGCCGCATCTGTTTCAGGTCTCCCATCACCATCAACGTGCCCGATGGCTTCTTGGGCGCGCCCCGTTCGGTGCGGGGCACGTCGGGATTATGCTGGGTTCCCTGGCAGACCACGTATCCGATGCCGCCGCCCAGGAAGATCCTTGTCCCTATCCCTAGGGTCTGGTAGTAGGGATCGTTGAATAACGGGCTGAGTTGGCCCGCGGTGCAGTAGTTTGCGTTGCCGAGATTGGGCTTGAGGGTCCCCATGTAGGTGTAGATGGTCTTGTCCGTGGTGTTGACCGCGCAGTTGTAGTTCTGGTAGGCGTTTCTGGGATTGCAGAGCTGCGCGTAGGGAAGGTCAGCGAGGGTGACCTTCTTCTCGAGATGGGTCCTGGGGTAGCAGTGGGTACCGTATGCCTCTGCCTCCAGGAGCACCGGCTTCCCGGCCACCAGGTCCTGGATCACGTGGCCTCCTCCATACCGGAATTCGCCTGGATAGACCTTGTTCAAGGGATCGTCCTCCCTGGGCTCGGTGGCGCCGATGTAGATGTCCACTGCCGCCAATCCGGCGTAGGATGGGACGCCGTTGATCCAGACCTTGGCCGCCTTGATACCGGGTTTGCTGTGGCCGAAGTTGATGAAGGCGCCGGACGAGCACATGGGGGAGAAGGTGCCTGTGGTCACTACGTCCACGCTCTTCGCCGCCTCGACCTCGCCCTTCTCCCGGACTATCCCTATCATCTCCTCGGCGGTGACCACTACCGCCTTTCCCTGCCTGATCTTTTCGTTTATTTCCTCGAAGCTCTTGTTGACCTGGTGGTTGGGCATGCCGGCAGTTCTCCTATTCGAGTATGGATACGATTTTGTGGCCCAGGGCCTCCAGTCTCTCGGCGATGGGATAGACGTCTATCTTCTCCAGGCGGATATAATAGACCTTCTTCTTGTAGGAGCGGGCCTCCATGCCCACGCTCACTATCTTGCCGCCCATCTCCCTGATGAGCCTGAGGACGTCGTCCAGGTTCCCGTCCTTGTCCGAGAGGATGATGTCGATTCTGGAAGTCTCCTTGAGCAGGCCGATGAACTCGATGAAGGCGGCGAGTATGTCGGCGATGGTGATGATCCCCACCAGCTCCCGCTTCTCCTGCACGGGCAGGCCGCCTATCTTGTAGTCGTATATCCTCCTGGCCGCGGAGTCTATACTGGTGTTGGGATTGACGGTGATGGGGTTCACTATCATCACGTCGGACACGGTGAGCTTGTCCTTGTCCTGGTGGTAAAAGTATTGTCTGAGGTTGCTCTCCGTGACGAAGCCCACCATCTCCTTCCCCTGGACCACCGGGAGGTGGCGTATGGAGTGCTTGTGCATGAGCTTGACCGCATCTGTGAGAAGCGTGTCAGGCTCCACTGTTATGACGTCTCGCTGCATCCAGTTCTTGACTTTCACGTCCGGTCTCCACTCCGCTGTTGTCTGGGAAGGGCCGCTCCGGCTCCCGCGAACCTGTTCAATCATATTTCAGCCCCAGTGCCAATGCAAGGCCGCCTGGGGCTGGCACGCCTTGACTTGAGGCCCTCAATCCTTTAAGAAGGGCCAGGTCTTGGAGACCGGACCACCACCTTATCGAGGAGGAAGACATGGCCAAGCACAAGAAGATAGAGAGAAAAAGAGAGATAGAGCGGCGCAGGCGCCGGAGAAAGAAGCGCAAGAAGCTCCAGGCGAAGGCCGCGGCCCAGGCGAAGAGCGCCTGATCCGGCACCGGGCAGCCGCGGCCGCGGTTGCCCTGGATCAGCCGGTGAGATAGGCCTTCAACTGCTGTAGCTGCTGGTCGTACTGGGAGTCTATCTCGGCCGAGATCTTCATCCACTCCTGCTGAAATTCGGGAAGTGCCTCTACATCGACATTGTCGGCCATGCCCATTCCGTATTGTTGGGCGATGGCCTGCTTGAACCCGTTCAACTGCCCCTGGAACTGGGCCTTGACCTGTTGCTTGTACTGCTCTCTTGTCTGCTTGTAGTTCTGGAGGAGGTAGCGGATGTTCTCGATGAGCTGGAGGGCGGCGGTACCCTTGATCTCCTGGAAGCCCTTGAACGCCTTCTCAATGGAGTCCCAGTGTTCTTCTTCCCTGGGGAGGAAGATGTTCCTGGCAAAGACCTCGGACATTGCGGAGATGAGGTGTGATACCGCCTCGGGCGGATACCCGGACACCGCCTCCTTGAGATCCAGCCCCTCGTTCATGAACTTGACCGCGAGCTTGCGGCCTTCTTCTTCCCACTTTGACCTCTCCAGGTCCTCCTTGCTGGCCTTGCCTATCTTTTCTGCGCGTTCCAGGGCTATCTCCAGGGCACTTTTTATTTCTCCCATTTTCCAGTACACTCCTCCTGCATTTTTGGCTGTCGGCAACCGACTTTAATCACTTTGGCACCTTTTTCAACATGCCGGGCTCATCCGGATCAGCAGGGAGGCGCTAATGGAACCTCGATGGCTTTCCCACCTGATGAAACCCAGGGCCTATCCCCCGGGCACCGGCTCCGTAGAGCTGGTCCAGACTCATATCTCTTGGGTGTTCATCACCGACAACTTGGTTTTCAAGATCAAGAAGCCGGTGGATTTCGGCTTCCTCGACTTCACGACGCTGGAGAAGCGGCGTCATTACTGCGATGAGGAGGTGAGGCTGAACCGGCGCTTGTGCCCTGCCATCTACAAAGGGGTATGGGCCGTAGTGGAGCAGGATGGCGGTTATGTGCTGGTCGAGGCCCCTGGCGACCGCGAGGTGGTGGAGTGGACGGTTGCTATGGAGAGGATGCCCACCGACGGCCTCATGACCGCGCTGATCCAGGAGGGAAGGCTCACCACTTCCCACCTCGACCGCGTGGTAAGCCGTTTGATCCCTTTCTACAAGGAGGCTGATGGCGGGCCGGAGGTGGTCCGCCACGGAACCTTGGAGGCGGTCAAGTTCAATACCGACGAAAACTTCCAGCAGACCGAGGAGTTCGTAGGCGGGCTCATATCCAGAGACCACTTCCAACACATACAGGACTTCACCCAGTGGTTCTACAGCGACAAGGGAGAGCTCTTTGCAGCGAGGATTGAGGCCGGCATGGTGCGCGACTGCCACGGCGACCTCTACTCCGCCAACATCTGCTTCGACGAGGATGGGGGCGAGGTCTACATCTTCGACTGCATTGAGTTCAACCGCCGTTTCAGGTGCGGGGACGTGGCCTCGGACGCAGCATTCCTTGCAATGGATCTCGATTTCCACGGCATGCCCCACTACTCGGCCAGGTTCACGGAAGAACTGGCCTCAGGGCTGGGCGATTCCGGTATGGCCGAGGTGCTCGATTTCTACAAGTGCTACAGGGCTTACGTCAGGGGCAAGATCGGATGCTTTACATGGGCCTCGCCGGGAATCGGAGAGGAGGAGAAGGAGAGGGCCGCACGGGATGCGAAGCGCTATTTCCGGCTGGCGCTCCGTTATGCCGGCGGATTATCAGGACGGCCTTGCCTTTACCTTTTCATAGGGCCGTCAGGCACAGGAAAGTCTACGGTGGCCCAGGCCTTTGCTTCCAGGAAGGGGCTGCCGGTCTTCAACTCCGACCGTGTCCGCAAGGAGGCGGTGGCAGGGCTGTCGGCCACGGAGAAGAGGACAGAGCCCCTTGGCCAGGGAATCTATTCTAAGGAGATGACCGAGCGGACCTACCGGCTGCTGCATCAGGCTGCGGGGCGCCGTCTTGTGGTTGGTGAGGACGCGGTGATAGACGCCACCTATACCTCATCCGGCACCAGGCGCGAGGCGGCCGAACTTGCCAGCGCTGCCGGGGCCGACCTGCGGGTCTTCCTCTGCCATGCGCCCGAGGAGGTGGTCAAGACGCGGCTGGAGGCGAGGGCGCAGGAAGAGAGCGTTTCAGATGGGCGCTGGGAGATCTACTTGGCGCAGCGGGGAAACTTCGACCATGTGCCGGAATTCCCGGCTCTCCAGAGGATCGATACATCCAGGGAGCTGTCAGCGGTCCTGGAGGCCATAACACCATAGGCCACCGTCCATTCCCGAGGGGTTCCTGCGCTGGCGGTCTGCTCAAGTTTGGACCGAAGCGGCGCATGATCCACGCGGCCGAGCTGCTGCTTGGCCCTGGGTCGGCTGGCTGGCGTAGGTTAGCGCGGCCCCAGCTCATTATGCAAAGCGGGTGGGGCGAAAGGCATGGTTCATGTTCCGACGATGGTGACCGCCACCTTCCTCCGCCTGGGCTTGTTGTCGTGGTTGATCACCACGACTTGCTGCCAGGTGCCCAGGGAGAGGCGGCCGTCCACAAGTGACAGCGATATTGATGGGCCCAGGAGGGCCGCCTGCACATGGCTGTGGCCATTTCCGTCGTGCCAGGCCATTTCGTGGCGGTAGTGGGCGCCAGGAGGGGCCAGCCTGTTCACCGCTTCCTTGAGGTCTTCTACGACACCTGGCTCGTACTCTATGGTCGTGATGGAGCCGGTGGAGCCGATGCAGCACAGGGAGATCATGCCCTGGGTTATGGTGCTCCTCTGTACCACCTCTCGCAGGTCGCCTGTGATATCGGCGATATCAGGACCGGTGGACAGGTCCACCGATATGGTGTCATGGAACAGCTTCATGGCGCCTTCCTCACACTGAAAAGAGCATCATCTCCACGAGATCGCAGATCAAATGGCCAAACAGTATGTGGGATTCCTGGATCCTGGGTGTGTCGGTGGTTGCCGCCTTGAGCATCAAATGGGCGATCTCGTCCATTTCGGTGACCTTTTCTCCGGAAAGACCTATGCATTTGGCTCCAATGGCCTTGGCGGCCTTCAGGCCCAGGAGGACGTTGGGAGAGCTGCCGCTGGTGCTGATTCCGATTACCACGTCACCTGGGCCAGCCAGCGCGGCTACCTGCTTCTCGAATATCTGGTCGAAGCCGTAGTCGTTTCCAATGGCAGTGAGAATGGAGGTGTCGGTGGTGAGCGCCACGGCCGGCAGCGGCCTCCGCTCCATCCTGAACCTGTTGACGAACTCCGCTGCTATGTGCTGTGCATCGGCCGCGCTCCCGCCGTTCCCGAAAAGGAGCAGCTTCTTTCCTGCTTCTAAGGCCGACGCG
>WFVQ01000233.1 GCA_015491585.1 Deltaproteobacteria bacterium | reverse complement strand
ACTCCGGACTGCGCGCCTATCTTGGCGCCGTCGCCGATGGAGATGTGGCCCACGATTCCGGCCTGGCCCCCTATCATGACGCCTCTGCCGATGGAGGCGCTTCCTGCTACGCCCACCTGGCCCACGATGATGGCTCTCTCTCCCACCGTGACGTTGTGCGCGATCTGGACCAGGTTGTCTATCTTGGTGCCCGCCCCTATGCGCGTCTCACCGAGGGTCGCGCGGTCGATCACCGTGTTTGCGCCTATCTCCACGTCGTCCTCGATGACCACTATCCCGGTCTGCGGGATCTTTATGTGCTGCCCGTTGTGCTGGGCGTATCCGAACCCGTCGCTGCCTATCACCGCCCCGGCATGTATGATGACCCGTTTTCCTATCCGGCAACCGTGATAGATGGTGACATTGGGATATATGAGGCAGCCATCTCCTATCTCCACACCGTCTCCTATCACCGTGCCTGGATGTATCTCCACCTCGTCGCCTATTACCACGCCGTCGCCTATGTGCACGCCTGTATGGATGGTGACCTGCTGGGATATGCGGCAACCTTCGCCAACAGTGGCCCGCGGGTCCACCCCGGAGAAACGCCTGGCCTGCTCGATGAAACTGTTGGCCACCATCGCGAATGCGGCATATGGGTTGCCGGTGACCACTTTCGGGTGTGGGAGCTCGCTGGCCAGCTCCTCGGGAACCAGCAAGGCCCCTGCCTTGCAGCGCATGGCTGCATCGAGATATTTTTTCCCCACTGCAAAGCTGAGTTGATCCGGCCCAGCGCTGTCCAGGGCAGCCACTGATTTCAGCTCCAGGTCCGCTGGTCCGTCCAGCCTGCCTCCCACCAGTTCTGCTATCTGCTTCAAGGTCATAAGCGTACTCTCCGCGGGATGGGACAGGTGTCAGAATGAGCCGCCCATCCTGAATTCGAAGTTGCTCTTGTCGTCACCTTCCTGCCTGTCGAAGTTGTAACCCCACTCGATGCGGAGCGGCCCCATAGGAGACAGCCAGCGGATGCCCAGGCCCACCGACTTGCGGAGATCAGTGATGTCGTAGTCCTCCTTTTCCCACACATTACCCATGTCCAGGAAGCAGACCCCGTGAAGCCCCATGTCTTTTATCAGAGGAAAGATGAGCTCGTTTTGTATGTAGGCCATGTGCTCACCGCCGATCCGGTCCCCGGACACGGGATCGATGGGGCTTATCCTGCCGTATTTGTATCCGCGCACAGTGTCTATGCCGCCGATGAAGAAGCGCTCGTAGACAGGGAGCTTTCCATCAGAGCCCTCGGTGACCCAGCCGGCTCCCACCTTGACGTGCCCAACGAGGGACTTCCAGATGGGATGGTAGTAGCTGGCCACTCCCTGGAGCTTGAGGTAGGCGCTGTCCCCGCCCAGGGGCCCGCCGGCGTACTCCAGGCTGACCGAGTTGACCCAGCCCTCGGACGGAAAGTAGTAGTCGTTCCTGGTGTCGTAGCTGACCCCTACGTTCACCGCCCTTGTGGTCTTGATATCCAGGGAGTCCAGGATCACCGGAGAGGTGGTGTCGATGATGTCGGTCAGGTCGGTGTTGTCCAGCCTGGCCCCCCAGAAGAGGTTCAGGTTGTCGGTAAGGGGGTAGCCGAACCGGACCGCCACACCGGAGCTGTCCTTGGTGTAGTCGTCGTATTCGCGCTCCCAGTTGTAGACGTCTATGCCGAGGGAGAGGCGCGTGTCCCTGAAGTAGGGCTCGAAGAAGCTCAGTGAATAGCGGTTTGTGGTGGCGCCGATTATGCCTTTGAACGCCACGTTCTGACCCCTGCCCAGGAAGTTGCGCTGGCTGATCTCGCCCATGAGCATGAGCTTGTCCACCGAGCTGTAGCCGGCCCCGATGCTGAAGGTGCCCGTCGGCCTCTCCTTTACTTTGACGTTGAGCTTCATCTTGTCTTCGGCCGAGCCCTTGGTCGGGGTCATGTTGACCTCCTCGAAGTAGCCCAGCCTTGAGAGCCGCTTCTTGCTGTTCCGCAGTCCGGTGGCGCTGAAGGGCTCCAGCTCGTAAACCCTGAGCTCGCGCCTTACCACCTTGTCCCTGGTGCGGACGTTGCCCGATATCTCGATTCTCTCGAAGGTGACCTTGGGACCGGTATCCACAGTGAGCACTATGTCCACCAGTTTCTTCTCCGAGTCCTTGTGCATCTGCGGGGTGATGTCGGCATAGGCAAAGCCCTCGTCCGCATAGATGTCGGTGAGCTTCACGATGTCCTGGCGCAGGACCTCCTGGTTGAAGACCTTCTCTTTTTGGATCTCAAGCACCTTCAGGAGCCTGGATGTGTCCTTGAAGTAGTCTTCCTTTATCTCGATCTTACCAATTTTGTAGACGCTCCCCTCCTCGACGGGGATGGTGACGTAGAGCCACTTGCCCTTGCGGCGCACTTTCGGACTCCCCACCTTGGCGTCAACATAGCCGTGGTTGTGGTAGTAAGCGGCGATCCTGGCCAGGTCCCTGTCCAGGGCGTCCCATTGGAGGGCGCCGGCGTTGCCCTTTATCAGGCCCATGATGTTCTTTATCGAGGGGGTCCAGAACGGCTTTTTCTCAGAGACCTCCATCAGGTCCTTCAGGTCTCCGTCCGAGAAGGCCTTGTTGCCCTCGATCTCTATCTTCTTGATGAGGATTTTGTCTCCTTCGGTGATGTCGAAGACCACGTCCGCGGCCTCGGCCGACACCCGCTTTATCATGGGCGACACCTCGGCGTCGAGATAGCCTTTCTGTGCGTACAGGGCCTTGATCTTCTCCACGTTCTCCTTGAGCCTCTGATCGTTTATGATGGTGTACTGCTTGAGGTCTATCACCTCGCGGATCTTGTCGTCCGATACCTTCTTGTTGCCCACCAGGGTGATCTTCCTTATCGAGGGCTTCTCGCGCACCAGGAACGTAACCTTCTTTCCGGCCTGGGTCTCCTCCACGTCAACCTGTACGTCGTCGAAGAAGTCCATCCGGTATATGGCCTTGATGTCGCGCGCGATGGTGGCGGGATCGTACCGCTCTCCCTTCTTGGTGGAGACCACGGCCAGTATCGCATCCGAGTCCACACGCTTGTTCCCGGCCACTGCCACGGAAGCGACCATGAGGGGGCGTTGCAGTATTTGCTCCAGCTCCCTCCCTAGGCGTTGGAGAAGGAGTTGGCGTTCGTCGAGCCCTGATTGGACCGCCGACGTCTCCAAGACTATCCCGTCATCCTCGAGGCGGGCGATCCTGAGGTCCAGCCTCACCACTGCTCCCAACACGGATACGGTTCCATAGACGGCGAGGTCGGCCTTGAAGTCTCTGAGGAAGAGCGCGAGTTGGTGGGGCGAGGGAGTTGCGGACTTGTCCACCTTGGTGACCTGATGCCCCTTCACCTCCAGCCGCCGCTGGAGCGCCTCCCCGAGTTCCTCGGCGAGATAGGCGCTGTTGGGCGGCCCCAGATATCTGAGCTGGAAGAGCAGGATCTTGGCCTGGGGCCCGGCTGCTTGGACAGGAAGCGGGATGGAGGCGGATAGTAGTAGCATGACTCCGGTCAGCATGGAGACGAGGCGGGAAAAGTCCATCTCTTCACAGCTCCTTTGACTCAATTGGAAGGTCCTTTCTCGGGGAATGGCCTCTCGGTTCCTTCAATTTCCACCTCCTTGACCATGCCGTCCTCTATGCCGACACAGCGGCCCATCCGTGCCGCCAGCCTCATGTCGTGGGTAACCACTATGACCGTGGTGCCGTGCTCACGGTTGGTCCAGAAGAGGAGCTCCTCGACCTTGGCTCCGGTCTTGGTGTCGAGATTGCCGGTCGGCTCGTCCGCCAGCAGCACGTCGGGCCGCATGACCAGGGCCCTGGCCACCGCGATACGCTGCTGCTCTCCGCCCGAGAGGTCGTTCACTTGGTGATCGGCTTTGTCAAGCAGGCCCAGTTCGCCCAGTATCCAGCGGGCAGACTTCTCGGTTTCGGAGCGGGGCCTGCCCGCTATTATCCCAGGGATCATTACATTTTCAAGTGCAGAGAACTCCGGGAGGAGGTGATGCGCCTGGAATACGAATCCCAGGGTGGTGTTCCTGAACCTCGAGAGCCTCTGGTCGTCCCAGGTGCAGATATCCTCTCCGCGGTAGTAGAGCCTACCGGAGGTGGGGCGGTCCAGGGCGCCCATGATGTGGAGGAGTGTGGTCTTCCCGGCGCCCGATGCCCCGACGATGGCGACGGTTTCGCCCTGGGATATGGAGAGAGAGACTCCTCTGAGCACCTCCGTGGTGATGCTGTTGTGGACGAAGGTCCTTGAGACGTTTTCTATTTGTAGAAGGGGAGTGGGCAGGTTCAATTCGCTCACCAGGGTCTGACAAACCGGGAAAAGTTTTCCATCCGCAACGGAACGTGGGGAAAATACCAAATTCAGGCCGCGATAACAAGCGTTCAGGAGCGTAAATGGTGTTTGAGCCCGTGGAGTTGCGCTGGTTCCCTTTTGAGGGTACCAAGAAACGAGAAGCACCAGGAGGCTTGCCAGGTGGAGAAAGGTCTGCTGCTGGCCATAGAGACTTCATGTGACGAGACCGCCGCTGCCGTGATGGGGGCGGCGGGTGAACTCCTCTCCGATGTGGTCCACTCCCAGGTGGAGGACCATAGGCCATATGGCGGCGTCGTACCGGAGATTGCGTCGAGGCGGCACCTCGAGGCGGTGTGTCCAGTGGTCGAAGCGGCCTTGGATCAGGCCGGAGCCACGCTCGGGGATATAGGCGCTGTGGCAGTCACCCAGGGGCCAGGGCTGGTGGGCGCTCTGGTGGTGGGGCTCTCGTTCGCCAAGGCATTGGCATCTGCGCTGTCCGTACCGGTGACCGGCGTGAACCACGTCCATGCCCATATGCTGGCGCCTTTTCTGGAGGAGCGCCATCCTCCCTTCCCTTATGTGGCACTGGTGGCCTCTGGTGGCCATACCAGCCTCTATTTGGTCAAGGGATTTCTGGATGTGGAGCTCTTGGGGCAGACCCGCGATGACGCGGCTGGCGAGGCCTTCGACAAGGTGGCGAAGGTGTTGGGCCTCCCCTATCCTGGAGGGCCTTCCATCGCCAGTGCAGCCCAGGACGGCGATCCCGGGGCCATTCGCTTCCCAAGGGCCATGTTGCCCGGCACCCCTTTCGACTTCAGCTTCAGCGGCCTCAAGACCGCGGTGATAACCTGGGTCAAGAGACGGGGAACTCTTGACGAGCAGGATGTGGCCGATGTCTGCGCATCGTTTCAGGAGGCCGTGGTGGACGTGCTCATGGAGAAGACCAGACGCGCCGCCAGGGCAGCCCAGGTGGGGGCGGTCGTCCTGTGCGGCGGCGTGGCGGCCAACAGGCGGCTCGTTGCAAGGATGGAAGAAATGGTCCATGATGAAAGTATGGAGCTCTACGTCCCCAGGCCCAGGTTCTGCACCGACAACGCCGCTATGGTTGCCTTCCTGGGCCTGTGCCAGTTGAGGAGCGGTATTGCGATGGGGTGGGATGGGGATGCCTATTCCAGGGCGGTTTGGTGACGGCGATGGCAGTTCCTGCGAAAAGGGGTGGAATGGTGCCCAAGTCCTTTCAGCCTCGTCGCTTCGTGCGGTATCAATGGCTACGTCTCATCCGGGTTCATGGCGATCCCTACGTCCTGGCCAGGGGAGTGTTCGTAGGCGCATTCGTAGGCATGACCCCGACCATCCCGTTCCACACCGTGTTGATTCTCTTCCTGACCCCCTTGTTGAGGGGCAACCTGGTGACCGCCCTCTGCGCCAGCCTCCTGGTGAGCAATCCATTGACCATACCCATGCAGTATTATCTGTCATGGTGGATAGGCTCGCTGCTGTTTCCGGGGCAGGCCTCGTGGGAGAGCGTCAGAGCCTTGATGTCGGAGCTGCTTCACACCGGTCTCTTCGGTGGGTTGAGCGTATGGTCGTCGTTTGGAACCGGAATCGTGGTTCCGCTCCTGGCTGGAGGCCTGGCCGTGGCCGCGCCCGTGGCCATTGGAGGCTACTTTCTTGCCCTGTATCTCTACTTTCTCCGGCAGCGTAGGCGCATGAAGGCGCTTCTATCCCACTACTCCGCCCTCGAGGGTGCACCGCAGGGCGATTCCCGCCGGCAGTGAAATGGCGCGGCTTCCAAGGCCGAAAAAGAGGCTGGGGCAGAATTTCCTGGTCCAGCCAGCGGTGGCAAGGCGTATAGTGGAACAACTGCCCCTTGCCCCGGGTGATTCTGTGGTGGAATTAGGTCCTGGGGCCGGAGCGCTCACCAGGGAGTTGCTCCTCCGGGGGGCCAGGATCCTGGCCGTGGAGCTGGACTCAGAAGCAGTGAGCCTGCTGGAGAAAGAGTTCCAAGGTTGTGAAAGGCTGGAGATCCTCCACGGCGACATGCTGGAATTGGACTATGCGAGGCTCCGCGCCGAGATGGGCTGCCAGCTCAGGATCGTCGGGAACCTGCCTTATAATATCTCTACTCAACTCCTGATAAGACTAATACGTTGCCACTCATCCATATCATGGGCCGCTTTAATGTTTCAGAAAGAGGTGGCGCAACGGATATGTGCACATCCTGGAACTAAACAGTACGGAACCTTGAGTGTGATGGCACAATACTGTGCAAACATCAAGCGATTAATAGACGTGTCTCCCGGTTCATTCTTGCCGAAACCCAAGGTGTATTCCTCGGTTATATTTATGCGGTTCAAATCTCCTGCTATTCAGGCAGATGATTTTGACTTTTTTGCTTCACTGGTTAGAACATCATTTCAACAGAGGCGAAAAAAAATTGTCAATGCATTGAGAAATTTTCGGCAATTTACAACCGAAGAAATACAATATGCGCTATCTCAATCCCATATAGACACAACATATAGGGCTGAACAGGTTCCTGTTGAGTCCTTTGTTATCCTCTCGAATATATTGACAAAAATTAGAGCGATCTATTGACAAACGGTTTTTTGTTGGATAGAAGAGAATATACTTTGGTTGTGTTGGTGTCATAGATATGCTTCTTTTAGATGGACAGAGGGGGCAGAGATCAAGAGTGGAGGGATTTCACAATTCCACCTGTGGGGGTGAGGTGGAGAGAGCAAATCATCATATTCTGGCCAGGGAGATATGCGACGCAGCAAAGGAGGTGGCGTCGCAGTTGAGCGAGAAGCACTCGCTGGATCAGGAAGAAAAGACGACGCTCCAGATGGCCTGTTCATTCCTCCTGTTATGCCTGGCGGAAAAGGCGTTGAAGGAGAGTGGGGATGCAGCGGCTGCGGAGGGCGTTCTCGAGCCCACCAGGGTGTTGCTGGCGGGCCGTGCATGCGGTGTCCTCTTTCCTGATGCCGACAATACAACGGCTGAATACTTCCTGCTGCTGTTTGAGTCCAACTTCGCCATATGCAGGGAGGAGATCGCCGCAGGGGCCCAGGCCGGCAAGCAGTTCGAGGGGGAATCGGTGCTCCGTTCCTGGCTTGAGGGCTGCACTAGCTCCAACGGGCTTGCAAGAGACGCCTGGCAGCGCCTCAAGGGAGTCTGGAACGAGCGCGGTTTGGTAGGCCTGGTTTCATCCCTTTCCCGCTAACCTGTTTTCAGAAACTCTCGTTCCCCTCGGCCACGTTCGCGTCGCTGAAGGTGGCCATCTCGTTGCATATCTTTATACCGGCATCTATC
>WFVQ01000232.1 GCA_015491585.1 Deltaproteobacteria bacterium | reverse complement strand
GTTTATATGAATGCTCCTGTACGGCAATCCCTCCATCTCTTCGAACAGCAGTGCCGGGGCATCCAGCAGCGAGCCCACGCTTCCGAACAAGAACAGGCGGCTGCCCCCTGACATTACGGACTCCCACAACCGCAATCCATCATGGGCGGTCTCGGCAGCCCACAGCAGCAGATCGGGCGGAGCCGCCAGCCCGTCGTTCTGTCCCAGGAAGACGCTGTTGTAGTTGACGAGGTCAGGGCCCAGATATTCCACCATCTCCTCCACCTGTCTCTCGAACTCGCCGGTGCCTGCCACCTCGAACTCACCGCCGGTCTTCACTGAACAGAAGGGGCAGTTGTATAGGCAGCCCCTGGTGACGAAGAGGGGGACCACATCGTAATCCACTGCCAGGGAATCGGGATGGGCGATGGGGATGGTCCCTTTCAATATCCGCCTGAGCAGGATGGCATCTCTTTCGAGTCTTTCAGGGCCTGCGACGCCTATATGGAGGGATAGCCGCTCCAGATAGGGGAGCAGCTGCTCCACGCGGTGTTTCGGCACCCTGGATGGCATGTAGTACCTTCCTGTGAGTTCATATGCGCTGTCGTATCCCCTGCCGTCGTAGAGAAGCCAGTTGTTTCCCACGGTCCTCCTCAGGGCCGATCCTGTGCCTGGATAGTTCTCTTCCAGCAGTGGCACCATCCATTTCACGCGGCCCTGCAGATCGAAGAGGAAGCGCATCCCCTCCAATTCAGCGCTGCCCAGCAGCCCGTGAAAGGCCAATACGCTTATGGGTTCGTAAGAGAGCCTAAAACGCTTGGCCTCCACCGGTGCCCCAGCAAGGCCGGCCACGTCTTGCCATTCTCCGTCCAGCGACTTACGTTGCATGTGAATAGCTTTTTTCGATTACACTCATAAGGAGAAAATGATGGATTGCACCCTCTCCGATCTCTATTTCGTCAAGGAAGAACCCTACTACCGACCTGTCGGTAACGAGCTGGAGGTCGCGCTCGCGGCCCACTCTATGGAGCTTCCCCTCCTTCTCAAGGGCCCGACGGGCTGCGGCAAGACCAGGTTCATGGAGCACCTGGCGTGGCGGTTGGGCCTTCCCCTGGTAACCGTCTCTTGCCACGACGACCTCACCACCAGCGACCTTGTGGGGAGGTATCTCATCAAAGGCGGCGAGACGGTCTGGATGGACGGCCCCCTCACCTCGGCGGTGAAGGCCGGGGGCATATGTTACCTCGACGAGATAGTCGAGGCCAGGAAGGACACCACCGTGGTCCTCCACCCCCTCGCCGACGATAGGAGGATACTACCTCTGGACAAGAAGGGCGAGCTCGTCAGGGCCCCTTCCACCTTCATGCTGGCGGTCTCGTACAATCCTGGCTACCAGTCGGTACTGAAAGACCTGAAGCCCAGCACCAGGCAGAGGTTCGTGGCCTTGGAGTTCAGCTATCCTGCAGCAGAGGTGGAGGCGGAAATTGTAGCCCACGAGGCGGGTGTCCCCACGGATATGGCCATGAGCCTGGTGCGTCTTGGAGACATGACCAGGCACCTCAAGGAACAGGGGCTGCCAGAGGGTGCCAGCACCAGGCTTCTTATCCATGCCGCAAGACTGATGGAGTCGGGGATACCTGCCAGGTCGGCATGCCTGACCGCTATCTGCCAGCCTCTTACCGACGACCCCGAACTCCTCTCGGGCCTGGAAGAGATGGTGCAGGCGGTATTCCCATGACAGCGGACAAGATAGAGATGGACGTCAGCCGCGAGGAGGCGCTGAAGTCGGCCCTCCTGAACATCTTCTATACCGAGACCATAGGCCACTGCCACGTGGACGAGGCCGTAGAGCATCTGGCCCTCCTGCCCAGCCGAACAGTGGGCCCGGTCCTGTCACAGGTCCGCCTGATCGCCCATTCGGTATCCGACCTCCTGGCCTTCACCCTGATCGAGAACGCCCAAAAGGCCCTACGCCACCTATCTCTGAAGCAGCTCGGTGATTGGGTGAGAGAGGCGCTGGAGATCTACGAGTCATCGGGCCTGCAGGCCGCCAAGGAG
>WFVQ01000231.1 GCA_015491585.1 Deltaproteobacteria bacterium | reverse complement strand
CTGGAACACTGGTCCAGGGCCCTGGAGTATTATTACGCTGGCCCGGCATGGGGAAAGAACCCCAGGCCGATAATCCACGTCTATTCAAACGGCAGGAGGCTGGTTATCCGGAAAAGGGCCTACTCCCAGTCAGTCCTCGACATGGCTAAGGAACTGGGGTGAGCATCAGGCCCTTGCCAGGGTCCATATGCCTATGAGTATGAAGCCGGCACCGGCCACATACTGTAGGACCTTGGGACTCAGTAGGTTCGATATCGCAGAACCCACTGCTGCCCCCAGGGCGGCGGAGAGTGTGAGCGCGGCGGCGGCGCCTATGAATACCGTGATCGCGCTGTGGTTTTCGTCCGCTGCAAACAGCAAGGTGGCCAACTGGGTCTTGTCTCCCAGCTCTGCGATGAACACTGTGAAGAATACCGTGGTGAAGAGTTTCAAGTCCATGTCAGACATCCCCGTTAATAAGAGATTCAAGTGGGCCGCTTTCGCGGCTGCTCACTCCTTGTGCTCCAACAGCTCCCTCAGCCGGCCGGGCAGGCGGGAGCGTATCTTCGCGGTCACGGCCTGTTCGTTCTTCTGCCACAGGATGCCGAGGTAGATGATCCCCAGCCCGATGGCCGTGAGGGTGATCGGGAAGAGCCAACTGTCCTTGAACACTGCGTTGGCCAGATGGGCGAGATAGCCTCCCACCCCCATAGCTCCGAAGACCACGAAGACCCGCCTAACAAGGACGACGCCGGTGAGTATCATCATGAGGTTTATCGAGCAATAGATGAATTTGGCCAACTCGCTGTCGCTGTGGCGCATGCTGATACCGCCCCAGAAGGTCATCACCCCGAAGAGATATAGCCAGAAGGCGTAGTCGCCGGAGCGGAAACCTCGAATGTCAACCCAGAAGGCCAGGCCTATCATGGCAAGGCCGAAGTAGGTGGATACCAGGGAGCGCAGCTCGAAATCGGCCACACCCATGACCAGCATCGAGGCTATGTCCATTGACATGTACCAGAGAGTTGCCGCTATGGGCATCAGGAGGAAGGGATAGCGGAATCTCCAGGCTGCCGCCGCCCCGGCCATCAGGGTGCCGAACTCGAGGTAGAGCCAGTGCCACCGGATATAACGGTGATAATCCCTGTAAACGCTCTCGTCGGGCCACCATCCCATGCCCTGCTGGAGGCCGTAGATCGCCAGTGGGGTCAATGCCACTACGAATGTTGCGCAGATCGCTGAGGGAACAGGATAGCCCCTGCGCTCGAACGACAAGGCCAGCTTGAGTCCAATGCCGGCATAACAGAGGGAGATGAAGAAAATTCCCCAGCCACCGAACGCCTCCCAGCCCAGGTTCATGAACAGGGTCATGGCTCCGATGGCGATCATTCCACCGAGGTAGTAAAGGACATGGGTCATGTCGAACCTCGGGCCGCTGGAGGGTGCCTCTTCAAGAAAGAGGTACAGCCTTTCTGCCTGGTCCTGGGACAGGATTCCCTCTTTTACTGCGGCATCAAGACTTTTCCTGTTCAGCTCCATGGCATCCACCCCACCATTCTCCTGCGCAAGACGGTTCCGGACCTCTTCACTATACCAACCCGCCAGCTTCGAGTCATCTATCCCGCCAACTCTCTTTCCGTTGGGCGCGGCCTTTCAGATACGGCAGTGCAATAGGCCGGGCCTCACGATATTATAAACGAAGAACGATGCAGTAAACGTCTCAGGAGTGGATTGGCGTGGGAATATTGAGAAGGGTCCTCAGGTTCTTGATCAGGAGATGGGTCAGGAGGATGCCTGCTACTGAGCGCGTAGGCGGTCCGTCCGCGGAGGCGGGCGTGGTAGTTACCTTCGACCATGAGTGGATCAGGTGTCAACGTGGAGATGGCGTCGTGGAGGCGGTCAAGTGGGAGGACCTGGAAGCGGTCTTGATAGAGACCACCGACGAAGGGCCTATTGTCCCGGATGTCTTCTGGATACTGGTAGGGGGTGATTCTGGGTGCGTCTTTCCAAACGGCGCCTCTGGAGAGGGAGAGATCCTGCGCGAGATGCAAAGGCGCCTGCGGGGCTTTGACAATACGGCTTTGATAGAGGCTGTTGGCAGCTTTGATAACGGCAGATTCGTAGTGTGGAGCTCTGACTGATGTGTCAGGCCAACCCTTGGCCGGTACAAATAAGAGGTGGGGCGGTCATGTGGGAAGATGCATCATTCCTTCCGAATCACCTTCCGCCCTTTTTCGATGTAGGGAGCGATGGTTCGGTATTCCACCGGCTTCACATGAAAGGATATGCCAAGATGCTCCTCCATAGTCTCCTCGAACCGGCGGCACCAGCGGTGCAGCTCGGGCAGGCTGCCTGAGAAGAAGCTGCCGCCGATAGCAGTCCATAGTTCAACCTTCGTCAGGTGTTCCTCTTCTCTCAGCACAACCAGGAAAGGGGGAGGATCTCCCTGGACCGCAGAGGCCAGGAGTTCTCTCACCGCCTCTGTACCGAACTTCACCCCCCGCACTGAGATCAGCCCATCGCAGCGCCGTTCCACGGGGGCCATGCGCCATGTGGTCCTGCCACACCGGCACGGCTCTCTGAGAAGTGCGGTGAGGTCACCGGTCCTGAACCGGATCAGGGGATTGGCCCTGGTGGTCAGGGTGGTGATGACCAGCTCTCCGGTTTCGCCCTCGGGCAAGGGCGCGCCGCTATCTGGATCCACTATCTCGGGAATGAACTGGTCCAGGGCGAGGTGCAGGCCTGAATGATGGGCGCACTCGTAAGCCATAGCAGGGCCCAGCAGCTCCAGGATGCCGTATGCGCTGTGGACATCCACGGACCACTGCTCTTTGAAGGCCTTTCTCGCAGAGGCCGAGAGGTTTTCGCCTACACAGATCATCTTCTTCAGGGCCAGGGCACCAACAGGTATGCTGGCCATCTCCATGCGTTTCAGCATATGGAGGCCGTATGAAGGGGTGGTGACGAGCACAGTGGTCTTGAAGTCCGCCAGCACCTTGAGCCGTTCCATGACGTTGACTGGATCTGGAGGAATAACAAGTGCGCCCACCGCTTCGGCGCCCTCCTTGATCTCCATACCCCAGGCCGACATGCCGGAGTCCAGGCAGATCTGTACGATATCCTCGCTTCCAACACCGCAGGCCGTGAGAAAGCGGGTGAGCAGGGAGAGGCGGTGCTCCATGTCCTGGCTGGTGTAACCCAGCACTATTGGATTCTTTCCAGTGGTCCTGAACGCATGGATCCGCACCACGTCCTTGAGGGGAACCGCGAAGAAGTCGTATGGATAGTTGCGGCTCAAGTCGTCCCTGGTGGTGAAGGGCAGGAGGCTGAGCTGTTCAACGGAGAGTATGTCCTCAGGCGTAACCCCCATCTCGTCCATCCTGGAGCGGTAGAAGGGCACCCTTTGATAGACCCTGTTCACCGTGGTCACCAACAGTTCGCTGTGCCAGTCGGCCCAGCGCTCCGGGGGCAGGTGCTCCATGTTCTGGTCCAGCGTCATTCCCATTCCTCCTTGGCACCGGGCCGGTGTTGATTCACCGGTCCGAAATCTCCTTGTACTCCTTGCCGAGATAGGCGCGCCTGACATCTGGGTCTTCGAGCAGCTCCCTGCCGGACCCTTGTAACACTATTCTCCCATTCTCGAGGACATAGCCGCGGTGGGATATCTCCAGGGCCTTTTGGGCGTTCTGCTCAACGAGTAGGATGGTCATTCCGCCTCTGTTCAATCTTACAAGGGTCTCCAGGATTACGTCCACCAGCTTTGGAGCGAGCCCCAGCGAGGGTTCATCCAGCAGGAGGAGTTTCGGCCTGGCCATCAAGGCCCGGCCTATGGCGAGCATCTGCTGCTCTCCGCCGCTCAATGTGCCCGCGGCCTGCCACTGCCGCTCCTCTAACCTGGGGAAGAGGCGGAACACCTCTGCCATGTCCTCATCGATCTCCTGCCGGGAACCGCCTTTCCTGAGCCGCTGATACGCACCTAACTCCAGATTCTCCTTCACGGTCATGGGCGCGAATACCTGCCTTCCCTCCGGGACCTGGCATACGCCGGCGGCCACGATCTGCTGGGGGGTCATCTGGTGCAGCGGGGCCCCCTCGAAGGATATTTCACCCGATTCCACGCCAAGGAGACCTGAGACGGTGGACAGGAGAGTGGTCTTCCCGGCACCGTTGGCGCCGATTAGACTGACGATTTCGCCCTGGTCCACGTGGAGCGAGAGGTTCCGCAGCACGCGGACCGGGCCGTAACGGGCGTGTATGTTCTTTATCCTCAACATATTCTCGCAAATCCCCAAGCCCAGAGCGGCACGTTCGGATCGCCGCGCCAAGCCAGCAGTGGTGTAGATACCGTATAACATGGCAAATTGCAATCAGAGCCCGTTGGTCCAGGGAAGTTCTGCGGCCGAGCCCTCAAGGTTTTGCTTGAAACTTCCGACACAGTTGTATACCTTGGACTTTGAGCAGGCCGAAACAGCCAGCTCTCTTTTTGCGGTTACTACGTGGCGCTACTATCCGCCGGGAGAGAATCGGAACTCAAATGGTCAGAAAGTCCAGCGGCCGCACCTATTCCCCAAACAAGAGGCACAATCAGCCTGAACCGAGATTCAGGCTCACCCCCTTCCTGATGGCGGCTTTCATCTTCCTTCTCCTGTGGGACGTGGCCGGTCCTTACGGGGCATGGAAGTATCACCGTCTCGTCAAGGAGCGCGACCATGCCATAGCCGCCAACATAGAGAAGGCCAAGGAGAACCAGCGTTTGGCCGACGACCTGGAACGTCTCTCCAAGGACCGTGCCTTCCAGGAAGAGATGGTGCGGCGGCGCCTGGGATGGGTGAAGAAGGGCGAGATACTATACCGCTTCATACCTTCCCGCCGGTGAGCCCATTTAGTGCATTTCCGGTGCACGCGATCACTACCTGACTTCGGAGAACATGATGTTGACCAAAAAGGACGTGGACGAGTTCTACGAATACCTGAAGAGCGGCCGTTGGGACGAAGACTTCGGATACCGGACCCCTGACGGCCAGGGAGAGATGCTCGATCTCATAGAGACCCTGTTCGAGATATGCGAGCTGGCCGACGAGGTGATCAGCAGGCGTTTCTACCGCAGGATGCAGGGCATGTTTCCAGGAGACGGAGAGTAATCCCATGCGGCTCATACGTTGCGAGACCTATTTGAAGTATGCGAGGATGAAGGTCCAAGAGGCGGAGAACGCCCTCCAGGAAGAGGACGTGGCCCTTGCGGTGTCCAGGTGCAGGGATGCGGCGCTCTGTCTCCTCAAGGGGTTGGCTGCCTCCTCCAGCAGGTGGCGGGATCATGATATCGACGCCGGTGTGGATGGCAAACTGGTGAAGCGGATCGTCTCTGAGGTGGCTGACCAGGCCGGGGCAGGCAGGCTCGCGGAGGGTATGGTGAAGGTGCTCTCTGCTGGTGAAAATTTGTCGAGGATAGAGGCTGAGCAGCTTTTGAGCCTCACCGGAGAACTCTTTTCCCAAGTCCACGCAAGTTTGTATCCTGGATGACGGCAACGGATCCAGGGATCATCCGCTCCTTTCAGAGAGGATGAAGACCTTGTCCCCGGGTCTTGCCCTGAAGTCCAGCCTGCAGGCCACGCGGATGCCCTTGGGAGCATGCTCCACCTGGCGGTGTTCCACCTCCAGGGATCCGATCTCCTGCCTGGCGGCGCCGGTGGTCCTTCCCTCGACGAGGAGAAGCTCGCCTTTCTTGACTCCCCTGGATTCCAGGAAGATCTCCGCAACCCCTATCTTTCTGTAAAAGTTCACGATCCTGCCCACGTACTCACGCACCAAAGGAGATTTGTTGCCGTTGGAGTCGGTCCACGCAGAGAGTGGCACGCCGTGGTAGAATCCCGGCGAGAAGCCGCGGTGGAAGACAGAGTCCAGCCGTTCCATCAACTCTTTCTTGAGGGCCAAGAACTCTTCGTCGAAACCAGGTCTTCCCCTGTTGGCGCAGTAGAAGTCCACCGCCTTCCTGTAGGCGCCGGTGACAACGGCGACGTAGTCGGCCTTGCGGTTCCGCCCCTCTATCTTTAGGCTGTCTATATCAGCCTCCAGGAGCTGCTCTATGAATGGCAGGGTGCAGAGGTCCTTGGGACTCAGGACGTGGCTCCCTTCTACGGCCAGTTGGTGATCATGGTCGGCGTCTGTGATGAGATAGCGTCTGCGGCAGGGCTGCAGGCACTCTCCCCTGTTGGCGGACTTGCCGTGTACGAACTGGGACATGAAGCACCTGCCGCTCACGGCCACGCACATGGCGCCGTGGACGAATGTCTCCAGTTCTATCTCGCGGTGGCGGCTTCCGAGGCCTCTGCGGAGGCTGCGCCGCAGGGCCTTCACATGGGCCAGGGTAAGTTCCCTGGCCAGCACAAAGCGCCTGATACCGAACTGTCTGAAGTAGTGGAGTACGGTCCGCGAGTTTGCGGTGGATGCCTGGGTGGAGAGATGGACAGGGATGGAGCGGTTGAGCGCGGCCTCCACTACGGCCATGTCCCAGCATATGACCCCGTCCACTCCGGCATCTGCAGCCTCTCCCAGGAGCCTGTCCACCCGCTTGATCTCGTTCTCGTAAACGATGCAGTTGAGGGCCAGATAGGCCCTGGCCTTGCCGGAATGGCAGAGGCGCACGGCCTCGGCCATCTCCGATGGGCGGAAGTTGCGTGCCGTTGCCCGCATGTTGAAGCCGGTGACCCCGAAATAGACGGCGTCGGCCCCGTTCTCCAGCGCCGCTTCCAGAGAGTCGAACCATCCAGCAGGTGCCAGGATCTCTGGCCGCTTGATACCGCCTCCGTTCATCACAGAAACTCCAACAGGCCGGTCACATGATCTATGGACCGTATTTCCATCCCCTCGGGCAGGGCGATGCCAGCCCCCTTCATCCGGGGAATGAGCGCATTCCCCATACCCAGCCGCGCCGCCTCCTTGAGCCGCAGGTCCATCTTGCCCACTGGTCTCACTTCACCGGTGAGCCCCACCTCTCCGAAGATCACGGTCCCCTCAGGCACCGGCCTCTCCTTCACGCTGGAGAGGAGGGCGGCCATTACGGCCAGGTCCGCCGCGGTCTCGCCTATCTTGAGCCCTCCAACCACGTTCACGAACACATCCCTGTCATAGAGCTGCACCCCTAGATGCCGCTCCATAATCGCGATCAGGAGCGCCATCCTGCTGGAGTCTATCCCTATGGCCGTGCGCCTGGGCATGGCGAGATAGGAGTGGGCGGCCAGAGCCTGGATCTCGACGAGGATGGGCCTGGTCCCTTCTATGCAGGGGATCACGACAGATCCAGGCATTCCTGGAGCGCTTCCGGACAGGAAGATGTCACTGGGGTTCTCAACAGGTGCGAGACCGGTCTCACGCATCTCGAATACCCCTATTTCATGGGTTGGACCGAAACGATTCTTTACAGCCCTGAGCACCCGCAAGTTGGAAGACCGCTCTCCTTCGAAATAGAGGACCGTGTCCACCAGGTGCTCGAGCACCCTGGGCCCGGCTATAGCGCCCTCCTTGGTCACATGTCCCACGATGAACGAAGTGACGGCGCGCTCTTTGGAGAACTGCATTATCCTGGCCGCCACTTCCCGCACCTGCCCCACGCTTCCAGGAGCAGACGATATCTCCCGTGTGGCCAGGGTCTGAACGGAGTCGAAGGCGACGAGCCTTGGAGAGAGCGTATCGCACGAGGCGAAGATGCCCTCTATCTCCGTCTCCGCCAGGACGTAGAGCGATGGAGGAATGTGGCCGAGACGCTCCGCCCGCATCTTGAGCTGGAAGGCGGACTCCTCGCCGCTGACGTAAAGGACCTGTGCACCGGACTCAGCGATATTCCGGAGTACCTGTAGAATCAGTGTGGACTTGCCTATTCCGGGCTCTCCTCCCAGCAGCACCAGGCCGCCTGGAATCATGCCTCCTCCAAGGGCCCGGTCCAGTTCTGTTATTCCTGTGGAACAACGGGCCCACTCCTGTTCCAGAGAGACCTCGCCAAGGGCCACTGGCCTTGTCGCCTCTACGGTGTTTACACCCTTTCGGCCCCTGGAAGGTGCGGTCTCCTCGGCGAAGCTGTGCCATGAACCGCATTCCGGACACTGTCCCACCCACTTGGGAGAGACGTGGCCGCACTCCTGGCAGACGAATATGCTCCTGGTACGGGCCAAACTACTCCTCCTCTCCGCTTGCGGCCTTGGCCGCCTCTGGTATGAAGACCGTGAAGACGGTGCCTGTTTCCTCGCCAGTCTCCAGGGAGACCGCTCCCCCCAGTGCCTGCACCAGCCTCTGGACTATTGCCAGCCCCAGGCCTGATCCCTTCACCTTGCCGGTCACGAACGGTTCGAACAGTTTGGGCCTGAGATCCGGCCTTATGCCTGGTCCGTTGTCCGCAACTCTCATCACCAGGCCGTCCTCAGCCCGCCCTATATGCACCTCCACCAGCCCGTCCACCTGGTCCCGGACCGCGTCCACGGCGTTGTTGATGAGGTTCATCGCTATCCTGAGCAGCTTCTCCCTGTCGGAGACGAAGGTGGCCTCCTGGCACTTCATGGATATGTAGCCGTGGAAGCCCAGGTGCCTGGTCTGGATTTCCAGCTCCTGGCAGAGGTCAGGAAGCCAGATATTCCCGTGGTTCACTGAGAGGGGGCGGCAGTAGACCAGCAGGTTTTGGCTAAGCTCCTCCAGCCTTCCTGCCTCTTTGACGATGAGTGAAAGGTCCTGAGCCAGATCCTTGTCCTTTGTGGATTCCAGGTTGTACTGGGCAAAGCCTTTAATGGTGCTCAGTGGATTCCGGATCTCGTGGG
>WFVQ01000230.1 GCA_015491585.1 Deltaproteobacteria bacterium | reverse complement strand
GAGCCTGGCAAAGTCCGCGTTCTCCTCCAGGAACGACGTCTTGGCCTTCAGATAGGCCTCCAGCCGTTTTATCACATCCCCGCGGTGGCGCAGGGCCTCCTTCTGCCTCCGGTGGCACTCGGCCGCCTTCTCTTCGACTATCGCCTTGTACAGCCCCTCTTTGTTCTTGAAGAACTTGTAGATGGTGCCCAGCCCGAACCGGGCCTTCCTGCTTATCTCCTGCATGGAGACGTTGTGGTAGCCGTGTTCGGCGAATAGCTGCATGGCCGCCTCCATGATCTCCTGTCTGTCGAGGGCCGCCCGTCTGCTTTTCCTGTCGTCTGGTGTGGATTGCTGTGGCAGTTGTTGCATCGCTCCTCCTCAGTGGCTCGGTATCCCTTTCCTGGCCCTGGCTGCATTGAAGAAGAGCAGCAGGGGGAGGGCCGTGAGGGCCAGCAGGGCCATGATCTTGAATGCCGCCTGGAACGCCACGAATCCCGCCTTGGCCTTGATCAGGCCGGCGAACAGCGTCTTCGCCAGGGTGGCCGCATCTGCCGGTGGATATCCCTTGCCCGCGAAGTATCTCTTCGCCTGCTCCAGGGCCCACATCAGGTCCTGATTGGCCGGTGTGGTTGCGGCTGAGAAGGTTTCTTGGAAGTGGGCCATCCTCCGCTCCAGCACCGTGGTGGCCAGGGCGGTTCCGATGCTCCCGGCCACGAGCCTGGAGACGTTCTGGATCGCAGAGCCCATGTTGATACTGGCCTCTGGAAGCCGGCTGAGCCCGCCGGTCGTGAGTATAGGGAACAAAGGACCTGCCGCCATACCCCAAAGGGCGAACATATAGACCAGGGTGAATTTCGGCGTGTAGAGGTCTAAGGTGCCGAAGAAGAAAGAGGCGGCGGCGAAGGCAATCATGCATACGATCCCCATTAGCCTGATATCGGCCCTGTCGGTCAAGATGCCGCCGACTATGAGTGCGATACCCATAGCCACCGAGCCAGGGAAGAGAATGAGGCCGGAGATCAGGGTGGGATATCCCCGCAGCCGCTCCATGTAGAGGGGCAGGAGGAAATAGATGCCATAGAGGGTGAGGCTGAATAGGGCCAGGGAGGCGACGCTTATGGCGAAGGTCCTGTCCCTGAAGAGGGAGATGTCAATAACCGGGTAGTTCCTTCGCTTCTCCCATGCCAGAAAAGAGGCTCCCGAGAAAACGAACAGGACGATGAGCGCCAGTATCATGTCGGATTGCAGCCACCCCTTCTCCTGCCCTTTGCTGAGTAAGGTTATGAGGCTTCCAAGGGCAACGGCCAGGAGCACGAATCCAGGCCAGTCGAAGGGCCAGCTCTTTTCGTCTTCGGGTTTCACCTCCCTTAGCAAGGCAAGGGCCATAGCCAGCCCCACGGCACCGACTGGAAGGTTCACGTAGAAGATCCAGCGCCAGTTCAGGTGTTCAGTGATAAAGCCGCCTATGGTGGGGCCAAGCGCCGGGGCGAAGCTGGCGCCTAACCCGTAGATCCCCATAGCCAGGCCGGCCTCTTCCTTGGGGAATACCAGGAAGAGGTACGTCATGGAGATGGGTACGACCAGCCCCTCGCCTATCCCCTGCAGAAGCCTGGCGAAGACCATGGTCTCCAGGTTGGCCGCTTGTCCGCACAATGCGCTGCACACCACGAAGATCCCGAAACCGGCGATATACACCGCCTTGTAGGAGGTGGCGGCGCCGAGCCAGCCCACGGCGGTCATGGCCACGGCCGAGCCTATCATGTAAGAGATGACCACCCACTGAACCCCGTAGGTGTCGGTGTTTAGCGAGGAGATCATCTTCGGCAGGGTGATGTCTACGATGGTGGTGTCCAGCAGCGTCATGAAGGTGCCGATCATCACGGTGACCGCCGCGATCCACTTGTACTCCAGCCCCATGATCCGATGCGATGCGGCGCCCACGGTTCACTCCCTGGCAATACCGATTTCCACAGACATCCCCGGAGCCAGCACCATTCCGTCCGGAAGGTCGATCTCTATTTTGACCGGGATCCGCTGCACCACCTTGGTGAACTCGCCGGCCGATACGTCCCTGGGTATGAGGGCGAACTTGGCGGCGGCCGCAGGGGTTAACAGGGCCACCTTGCCCTTGATCTTTCTGCCTCCCCAGGCGTCCACCCAGATGTCCACCTCCTGGCCTTGTTTCACGCCTTTGAGTTTGGTCTCCTCCAGGTTGGCGACCACATGGATGGTCGAGGGATCGTACATCGAGAACAGGGGGCGGCCTGGAGAGACGAAGTCGCCGGGGTTGACGAACTTGGCCGCGATAACGCCGTCCTGTGGCGCCTCTATCCTGGTGTGCGCCAGGTTCAGCAGGGCCTGGTCCAGCTTGCGTTGGTTGACCTCAAGGGCGGCCTCTGCCACCAGGAGCGCCTTCCTTGCGCCCGCGAGCCGCTCCAGGGCAAGGTTTACCCGCTCCTCCTGCGCCTTGGCCCGTGACAGCCCGGCCTTTGCGGCATTCAGGGCCTCCTTGGCCTGCGCCAGCGCGGTGGCGGCCTCGTCATATTGCTGCTGAGAGACTGCCCCTTCTTCCAGGAGGGCCCTGAGGCGTCTCTCCTCTTTTTCTGCAAGCAGGAGTGTGGAGCGCGCAGCCCTTAATTTGGCCTCCGCCGCTGCTATGGCGCTGTTGACCTCCTTGCGCGCAAGGGACAGGGCGGCCCTTGCCTCCTGCACGGCGGCCTCGGCCTGCTGCCTCTTGCGTTCGGCCTGCTTTACGCCGCTCCTGCGCACCTGAACCGCTGCCTGGTAGTCGGCCTGGTCTATGGTCGCAAGGAGGGTCCCGCGTTTCACCCACTCTCCCTCCTTGACCTTGACGTCGAGGATATGCCCGGCAACCAGCGGGGCTACGGTGACCATGTCGGCCTCCACGAAGGCGGCGTCGGTGACCGCGTGAGTGAGCCTGTAGTGCAGCCACTTGACTCCCCAGGCAAGGAGGATCATTAGAACCAGTCCGCCTGCGACCTTCAATGCAGGGGCGGCTTTGCCGCCCTCGGGACCTTTGTGCGATGGAGCCATGCCACCCCTCCCAATAGAGCTTTGAGCCGCATGCAGTGAGCGGCTGGCTCCACACTAAGTCCTCATGTCCGGGAAATCAAGATTCAGATTTTGAATCTAAATTTCCCGGACCTGGTGGAAGGGGCTATTTCACCTTTTCGAATTTGATGAGCGGACAGTTGCGGCAGACGTCCATGCCCACGAGGGCCGGCCCTCCCAGGAGGGAGACGGTGCCCTTGGCCACCCTCTCCTGGAGCGCCGCCGCGCACTTTTCCAGGGCCTCCCAGGGAAAGGCTATCAACATCTCGCTCCTCTCCATCTTGCCCGAGGTGAATGCCCCGGGACATGGCAGGGCGATCTGGGGAGAGCCTATCTGCATGGCCTTCACGGTGTTGCCGCATGCGGCCCCGTTGACGTGGTGGGACATGGGCACCTCGGCGATCTCGGCCCCTTTGACGTAGAAATCCATGAGGTGGACGGCCTGCAGGGCGTCGGCCACGAATATGACCGCGTCTGGCGTTGCGGTGCACAGCGATAGGGGGGCAAGCCCGATGGCCTCCACCTCTCCGGCAGGGAGCCTGGGCCTGGAATGGTAGAAATTCTCCGCCTCCTTCTGCTCCAGGTAGAGGGCGAGGCTCTTTATGCACTTCTCCTCATCCACCTTGAATCCGAACAGGTCGCTCGCCGTAGGGCAGCCCAGCTTGTCCGGCTCCATGTAAACGGAGTGGCCGGTCTCCCTGGCAAATGCCAGAAACTGGCAGAAGCTCATGCGGTTCTTGGCCCTGAACTGCGGCTTCATACGCCTTTCGCCCCCCTTCTCGAAGAAGAGGGCCACCGGATGGTGATAGAGCCTGAGATATTTCATGAAAAGGGTTTCCATCTCCTGGTAGTCCATGACAACCTCCTTGTATAATCCGCCCGCATCGGGGCGTCTGGCTGGATGTTATGCAGAATAGTTCAGATGGATGGGCGTGCCAATAGGCTCAAGGCCCAGGTGGCGGCAAAGAGGACCAGGAACAGGAGCTCCACCATGCACTCCATCCGTAGGTTCTGCCTGAGCCGCTGCCTCCTGAAGCTCCAGAGCAGGAAGAGGCCCCATGCCGCGGGTGCGGCGAATGCGGCCAGGGTCACCGGGGCGGAGAAGAGGGGAGCGGCCACGGCCACCACTGCCAGGAGGGCCAGGAGGGCGGTGACCAGGGTCATGAGCCCCTCCTCTCCCATTATCACCGCCAAGGTCTCACGCCCCACGATCCTGTCGCCGTGGATGTCCAGGATCTCCATGAGCGCCGAGCGCGCCAGGGTGAGCAGCAGCACCGGTATGCCCACCATCGCCCACTTGGAGGGCGATTCCAGTGTATGGGACCACGGCACCACGGTGGTCACCACGGTCCATGCCAGGGAGGTGAATATGGTCTTGGAGGCAGGGAAGTCCTTCAACGCCCTCTGTTTCACTATCCTGATGCTGTAAGCCAGGCCCAGGAGGCTCAGGGCCAGCAGGGCCAGGAAGGGCACGGTACCCAGTTGGAGGGCTATGGAGAGGGCCGCAAACAGGGCGGCAAGGGAGAGGGTCTGGAAGACCTTGCGGTGTCTCACCAGGAATCGCGCCCGCATGGGATCGTTGTAGGCCCCGGATTCCCGGTCCATGATCCTGTTCATGGTGTGCATAGCGAAGAGGTAGAGTGACGCCATAGCCACTGCCCGCCACGACTCCTGTGGCGTCAGGCCCATGAGCAGTCCACACGACAGGGCGAGCAGTCCGCCGGCCAGGGCGGTCCATGCAGTGGTCTCGTGCAGGAAGCGGAGAAGCCTGTATAGCAGCCTTCCTGCCAGCGGTTCGCCCCTTCCGGGCACCTGTTCTATGGCCGAGACCACCCGGTTTATGATCCAGTTTGGAGTGGAGGCGCCCGCGGTCACTCCCACCGAGCCGAAGCTGCGGAGCTCGTCCAGGTCGAGGTCCTCCTCGGTCTCGACCGCCAGAGCGGTCTTCCCGGATTCTGCGGCTATCTCGGCCAGCCTGCGTGTGTTGGCGCTTTGGCGGCCCCCCACTACGACCACCGCATCCACCGAGCGGCATAGCCTGCGCACCTCGCGCTGGCGCTTGCGGGTGGAGTCGCAGACGGTATTGAACACCTGACCGCCTGGAAAGCGATCCAGCAGCATCCTGGCCCACTCCTCGAACTCCTCCCTGTCTCTGGTGGTCTGGGCCAAGATTATGTATTGCCCGCTGAGCCGGAGGCCCTTCAGCTCCTCAAGTGAGCTGACCAGGACCCCGTTCTCGCCCGCATAGCCCATTATCCCCTTGACCTCTGGGTGCCCCCTGTCGCCTATGAGCACGCAGGTATGGCCCAGGGAGGAGTAGTGCTTCGCCAGCATTTGGACCTTGACGACCCTGGTGCAGGTCCCGTCTATGAGCTGGAAACCCGCCTTCTCCAGCGCCTCCCTCTCTCCTGGAGGGATGCCGTGGGCCCTGATTATCACCGTGCCTTCGCCTTTCTCCGGTATGTGGTCCAGGACCTCGATCCCTTTCGACCTCAGCAGCTCCAGGGCCGATGGATTGTGGATGAGCGGACCGAATGTAAATACCGGCGGCCTGGCCTTGGCGGCGGCGTCAAGCGCCAGGTCCATGGCGCGGCGGACCCCCATGCAGAAGCCGCAGATCTGGGCTACGCGGACCTTCATGACCTCCTCCAGGGCTCTTCCAGGAAATTTTCACCACCCACGGCAGGTAGAGCTCACTCGGCGGCCATATGGGAGAGGTCGCCTATACGCAGGAAGAGCCGTGAGATATGCCAGAGCAGGGAGAGGCGGTTGCGCCTCAACTCCTGTTCTTCGGCCATCACCAGCACACTGTCGAAAAACGCATCCACCGGCCCCTTCAATGCCAGAAGGCGCGACAGGGCAGCCTCGTACTCTCCACGGTCGCAGAGGGAGGAGACCTCGTCCTCCAACTCCCGGTACGCCGAGTACAGCCCCTGCTCCTCCTTCTCCGCCAGCAGCTCCTCTCTCAACTCCGGCTCGCCGTCGAACTTCTTGAGGATGTTCATCACCCTCTTGAAGGCGATGCTCAGGGGCTCGAAATCTGGGCTCGCCTTGACCTTCGAGAGTGCCTCCACCCTCCTCATGCAGTCCAGGGGATCGTCGAACCTGGCGCTGGCAGCCGCCTCCACCGCCGGGCCGGAAAAGCCCCGTGACTGGAGATCGTAGGTGAACCTGCGCCTGAAGAACCCCATGACTTCGGTTGCCACAGAGGCGCGATCCAACTCCGGAAGGGCCTCGGCCACCAGGGAGAGCGCCTGATAGGCGAGTCCTGCCAGGTCCAGGGATATCTCCTTGTCCAGGAGTATGTGCAGTATTCCCAGGGCGGCGCGTCTCAGGCCGTATGGATCCTGGGTGCCGGACGGCTGGAGCCCGATGGCGAAGGTGGCGCATATGGTATCCATCTTGTCTGCTATCGCGCATATGGTGCCGCTGACCGTAGAGGGGAGCTCACTCCCCGCCCTTACCGGCATGTAGTGTTCTGCTATGGCCCTGCACACCTCCTCGGGTTCCCCGGAGAGCCTGGCATAGTGCATCCCCATTATCCCCTGGAGCGTCGGGAACTCTCCAACCATCTCGGTGAGGAGGTCGGCCTTGGCCAGGAGGGCTGCCCTCTCCGAGTGCTCCTTGGCCTCTGGGGCAAGGATGGAGGCCAGGTGGACGGCGAGCCTCTTCACTCTCTGGGTCTTGTCGAGCAGGGAGCCCAGCTTGGCATGGAAGACCATCCCCGAGAGTTCCTGGACGAATGACTCCAAGGGCCTTTTTTTGTCGGTCTCGAAAAAGAAGGCCGCATCGCTCAGTCTCGCGCGGAGCACCCGTTCGTGCCCCTTGACGATCTTCGAGCCGTCCCTGGGCTCGATATTGTTTATGGCGACGAAGTTGGGCATGAGCCCCCCCTCTCCGTCTTCCACCGCAAAGTATTTCTGATGCTCCTTCATGGCGGTTATCAGGACCTCCCGGGGCACCTCCAGGAATCTCGGCTCAAAGGAGCCGCAGACCGCCACGGGCCACTCGGTGAGATTGGCGTTTAGTTCCACCAGCTCCCCGTCCTCCAGGAGCCGGCCGCCTGCCGCGGCAGCGGCCTCCCTGGCTCCCTGCTCCACCAGCTCCATCCTCTCCTGCATGGAGGCCACTACACCGTTCTCCCTGAGCCGCTCCAGATAGACGGAGAGATCCGAGGTGGCCTCCACCCACCCCTTGGACATGAACCGGTGGCCCCTTGAGCGAGAGCCCGACTTCACGCCTGCGATCTCGAAGGGGACGGTCTGGTCTTCGAGGAGGGCGACGAGCCAACGGATCGGCCTCCCGAACGTGACGTCGTGGCTCCCCCAGCGCATGGACTTGGGAAACGGCAGGGAGGTCACCAGCGAGGGCAGGGCCTGGGCAAGGACCTCCACAGCCGGGAGCCCGGTGATCCTCTTTACCACGGCGGCATATCTACCCCTCGGGGTCTCCACTACCTCCACCGCCTCCACAGGACAGCCGTTCTTTGCGGCAAATCCCTTGGCCGCCTTGGTGGGGCTGCCCTCCTGGTCAAAGGCCACCTTCTCCGGCGGTCCAATCACGGTCTCCTCCCTGTCGGGCTGCCGCTCTGCCACTCCTGAGGCATGGAGTATGAGCCTGCGCGGGGTGCCCAAGGTGGTGACGTCTTCGTATCCCAGCCCCTGTTCCTGGAGCAGTTTTCTCGCCCTGGTATCGAGTTCCTCCAATGCCCTGGGTATGAAGCCGGCCGGCATCTCCTCTGTGCCTATCTCCAGAAGCAATCTTCCCTCCCAACTACTCATGGCCCTCGCCTCCTGCATACAGCTTGGCCACGCCCCGGGCCAACCTGCGTACCTTGCCTATGTAGGCGGTCCTCTCCGAGACGCTTATGGCGCCCCTGGCGTCCAGCAGGTTGAAGGCATGGGAGCACTTCAGGCACTGGTCGTATGCTGGCCTTACCAACCCTGCCTCGAGCAGCCTGTGGCCCTCCTCCTCGTACCTGGAGAAGAGGAGCTTGAGCCCTTCCACGTCCGCCTCTTCGAAGTTGTATTTGGAGAACTCCACCTCGTCCATGTAATGGACCTCGCCGTAGGTGACCTGGGAGTTCCATGCCAGGTCGTACACGCTCTCCTTCTCCTGGAGATACATGGCGATCCGTTCGAGTCCGTAGGTGATCTCCACCGACACCGGAGCCACGTCTATGCCGCCCACCTGCTGAAAGTAGGTGAACTGGGTTATCTCCATACCGTCGAGCCAGACCTCCCAGCCAAGCCCCCAGGCTCCCAGGGTCGGGGACTCCCAGTCGTCCTCTACGAACCTCACGTCGTGTTCGGAGAGGTCCAGGCCGAACCTTTCCAGGCTCTTGAGGTATAGCTCCTGGACGTCGTCCGGTGAGGGCTTCAGGATCACCTGGTACTGGTAGTAGTGTTGCAGCCTGTTTGGGTTCTCGCCGTACCGCCCGTCTGTGGGCCTGCGTGATGGCTGGACGTATGCCACCTTCCAGGGGTCTGGTCCAAGGGACCTGAGAAACGTGGCCGGATGAAAGGTTCCTGCCCCTACCTCTATATCATAGGGCTGCAGAATGAGGCAGCCGGCCTCTTCCCAGTAGCCGTTAAGTGTCGAGATGAGTTGCTGAAAGGTCATGTCACTCCTCCAAAGTGGCGCCGTCTTCGAGTCTGTTTCCAGTGGGCCAAGCGTCCAGGCCGATTCCAGGGCCGACTATACAGTTCGTGCCCACACGGGCGCGGGGAGGGACTAAAGCCCACTTTCCTATGAGCGTCAAGCCGCTGGACAGGTGTTTCGGATAGGCATTGTTGGGAACGGCTGGGTCGCCTATTCCCACCTCTGCGCCCTTCTCGATGACGGCGTGCTTGTCACATATAACCCTGTGAAGGCGGGCGTTCTGCCCTATCAGGGTATCGTGCAGGATCACCGACTCCTCCACTACTGCGCCCTCCTCCACCACCACTCCAGGCGAAAGCACGGATCTCTCCACCCTGCCGGCTATCACACACCCAGGAGCTAAGCGGGATTCTCTTATCTCTGCGCCCGGCATGATCCTGGCGGGCGGACGGTCTGACACCATGCCCTCCTCTTCGAGATTTGTGCATACACCCCATGCCTCCGGGGCTATGGCAGAACCCGGCGTGACAAACTCCATGTGGGCGTCCCAGTAGGATTTGACCGTGCCCACGTCGCGCCAGTAGCCGGTGAAGGGGTAGGAGTATAGGACTCCCTCCTCAAGGGCCTTGGGTATGATGTGGTGTCCGAAGTCCTCCTCGGTAGTGGATGTCAGGGCCGAGACCAGGTAGTCGGTATCGAATACGTAGATCCCCATGGATGCCAGGTTGGATGTGGCCTTTTCGGGCTTCTCTTCCCACTCTACTATTCTTCCCGCGGCGTCAACCACCCCGATCCCGAACTGGGAGGTGTCCTCCCAGGGAACCTCCATCATGGCAACGGTGACCTTGGCGCCCCGTTCGACGTGATGTTCCACCATCTCCTTGTAGTCCATGTGATAGACGTGATCGCCAGAGAGTATGAGGACGTGCCTGGACGGGCGCGATCCTATGAAGTCCAGGTTCTGCCTGACGGCGTCAGCGGTCCCTTTGTACCAGTCTGACTCTTTTTCTCCTGTCCTGGGGGGGAGGATCTTCAGGGTCCTGGTCCTGCCTATGAAATCCCACGGAGCACCGGTGCCGATGTGGCGCATCAGAGAGAGAGGTTTGTACTGGGTGAGCACCGCCGCCTGGGAGATGCCCGAGTTCATGGCGTTGGAGAGCGCGAAGTCTATAATCCGGTACATGCCCCCGAAAGGGACCGCGGGCTTCGCCCTGTGGCGGACCAGGATGTTCAGCCTGCTCCCCACACCTCCTGCAAGGATCATGGCCAAGGTCTCTCTCATCGCAACCGTCCTATAGCGTTTTGGCCCTATCGAGGGCAGGGGATACTATGACTTAATTCTCTGGAATTGCAACTGATGGAGCGCCGGCGCGCCCCGAACTTCCCTGCGTTGGCAGTGTGACCGCTCTCTTGCCTGAAGCCCTTTTCCCTTGTCCTCGAATCGGGGATCATAGTATAAGCCTCTTATCGGCCCGGAGGTGAAGGCCCACTTGCATCCTTGACATAAACGCCCCGTATTGTTGAATGGATTCAATTCGAAAGCTGAATGGAGGAGTCATGGCTACATCCCTTTCTACAAAGATGTTGGGTTTCATGGAGCGGGCCTCGTGGATCCGCAAGATGTTCGAGGAGGGCGCCAGGCTTAAGAAGGAGCATGGAGAGGAAGCGGTGTGCGACTTCAGCCTTGGCAATCCCGATCTTCTGCCCCCGCGCGAGTTCCAGTCTGCCCTGAAGGAGGCGGCCGCCCTGGAGGGGCCAGGGGTCCACGGCTACATGCCCAATGCCGGAATACCGGAGGCCAGGGAAAAGGTGGCCCAGGTGGTGGCCCGCGACCACCAGGTTTCTTGCTCTGCTGACGACGTGCTTCTCACCTGCGGGGCTGCCGGAGGCCTGAACATAATCTTCAAGGCCTTGCTCAATCCAGGCGAGGAGGTGATAGTTCCGAGGCCCTTCTTCGTCGAGTACGGCTTCTACGTGGACAATCACGGAGGCAGGCTGGTGCCGGTGTCCTCGGCTGAGGATTTCGGCCTTGATCTTTCGGCCATAGAGGGGGCCATCGGTCCCTCTACAAAGGCGATTCTCATAAACTCGCCCAACAACCCTTCTGGCGCGGTCTATCCGGCGGATCAGCTGCGTGCCCTCGGCGAGCTGCTGGAGGCGAAATCCCGGGAAGTGGGGCATGCCATCTATTTGGTCTCGGACGAGCCTTACAGGAGGCTGGTCTTCGACGGCGTTGAGGTGCCGCCGGTCCTGGCGAACTACCGTAATTCCATAGTCACCACCTCCTTCTCCAAGGACCTCTCCATTCCTGGAGAGCGGATCGGCTATGTGGCAGTCCATCCCGAGGCCGAGGAGCGGCAGGCCCTGCTGGGTGCGCTGACCCTGGCCAACAGGATACTGGGATATGTGAACGCCCCTGCCCTGATGCAGCGGGTGGTGGCACGATGCATGGACGTCAGCGTGGACGTCTCGGTATATCAGCGGAGGCGGGACCTTTTCGCATCAATACTCCGCGACGCAGGGTACACCTTCTCCATGCCAAGGGGGGCCTTCTACTTCTTTCCCAAGAGCCCCTTGGAAGACGACGCCGAGTTCGTCCGCATCCTGCAAGAACAACTGATCCTCGCTGTTCCTGGCTCAGGCTTCGGGCAGCCGGGCTATTTCAGGATCGCCTTCTGCGTCGGCGAGGAGGTGATAGAGCGGTCCAGGGAGGGCTTCGCCAAGGCCCTGGAGAAGTGCGGATAGAGGGGCAGGCGCTGAGAAGGAGGTGATGGCATGAAGGTGGTGGCCTTCAACGGCAGTGCGCGCAAGGATGGAAACACGGCCTCCATGATACGGGTTGTCCTGGCCCGGCTCGAGGAGGAGGGAATCTCTACAGAGCTGGTGCAGCTCGCAGGGCAGGAAGTGCGGGGATGCATCGCCTGCTACCAGTGCAAGGAGCGGAAGAACCGCCGGTGCGCAGTGGAGGACGACATCGTTAACTCCTGCATAGAGAAGATGCTGGACGCCCAGGGGATCATCCTCGGTTCTCCTACCTACTTCGCCAATGTCTCTGCCGAGATGAAGGCCCTGATAGACAGGGCCGGCATGGTGGCCAGGGTGAACGGCGACATGCTCCGCCGCAAGGTTGGGGCCGCCGTTGTGGCCGCCAGGAGGGGAGGCGCCATCCACGTGTTCAACTCCCTTAATCACTTCTTCTTCATAGGCCAGATGATCGTGCCTGGTTCCTCCTACTGGAACATGGGCTTCGGCCTTCAGAAGGGTGACGTGGAAGAGGACAAAGAGGCGATGGAGACGATGGATGTCCTTGGGAGGAACATGGCCTGGCTCCTCAAGCGTCTCTACGGATAGGGCCATCAGAACCTTATCAGCGGCTGCTGTCTGAGCCGCCGCCGTATGATATGGCCTGCGATATCGAAGATTGCAGCGGCCCGGTCGAGGACCACCGAGTCCGCGGTGGCGATTATGTCGTGCGCCGCCGCCATCTCCCGTTCAGGAGTGGCTGAGAGTTTCACTGTTGCAGCGATACCCGCCTCTCTGGTCCAGCGCTGGATCTGCCCCTTGAGTTTGGCGCTGAAGGCCAGCGGCGCGTCGAGCAGGACGGTGGCCAGGGAGGGGCGGTAGTCTGCGAGGAGCTGCAAGACCAGGCTCCAGGCCTCCCTGGTCAGTTCTGTAGGGCGGTAGCTCCTGAAGACCCTGGAGACGTCCCTGACGAAACCGTCCTGCCCGACCAGGAACGGACGGCCCTTTAGACAGTTTTCCAGCGTTATTAAGACGTTGTGACCGTCTATGGTGAGCTGGGCGCCTTTCAGAGCCCCTGGCCGCACCAGCTTTCTCCGCCTGATCTCGGCCACTGAGGTGGCGAATACGCCCCTGAAAAGGAGGTCCCGTTCCTCTTGCCTGAGCTGGTGGTGGTCTCCCACGAAGCGGAGCGAGGACTTCTTGGGATATCCCCTGTCGAGGAGGTATCGCAGCTCGGCGGCCGCCGCCATACACCTCCCAAGCCTGAATCCAGTATGGCGGAGCGTTTCGGACATGGTACAAGGTTAGCGCCACGCCGGTGGCAGCACAAGCCGAGGCCGATTGACTTTCGACCTTGATTGGGTATCGTGAAGTCGAGGCTGGTATTTTGGCTTCTGATGCTGTACCGGCGACCAAGATCAGGATAGTGTGGCCCTATGGATGTCCTCTTCAGCGCCAGCGGCGCGGCCCTGGCCTTTCCCGTGTTAGAGGAGATGTATGGTTTCTACGACTCGTTCGTGGAAGAGTTTCAGCTCGCATGCAGGCCAGGGTGTCCGCTGTGCTGCACCACCAACATATTCGCTTCATCTGTTGAGGCCGCCTACCTCTTGGAGAAGTCGGGGGATGGGGCTTTACGGTCCGTCGATCTCCCAGATGAACTTTACAGGCCCACTACGACCACCAACGAGATCGCCAGGGCCTGTCTGGAACAGCGGTTGGTAGAGGACCGGGGCAGTCACGTCAAGGGTGCATGTCCTCTGCTCGGCGAGGACGGCACCTGCACCATCTACCGCTGGCGGCCTATGGCGTGCAGGGGGATGCATTCGCTCTCCCCATGCACCCAAAACACGCCTGGCGCAGACATGGATCCATTCCTCATGGAACTTCATCTTGTGATGTATCAGCTCATAGAGCAACTGGCCCTGGAAACCGGGGGGAGGTGCGGCAATCTTTTCGATCTCCTTCCCTCTATCACCGGCAGCCTGGAGCAAGGCCATCTCCTGGAGCCCTCCCCCTTTCCCGGCCTGGTCGTCATGCCAAGCAATGCCGGCCGGGTCAGGGCCTTCCTTAGAAGACTGCTGCGGCGCATCGCCGAGGCGTGTCCAGGGTTGGAGCCGGCGCAGGCGCTTGTGGACCGGGTGGCCTCCAAGGCCGGGATATCGCTTTAGTGAGTGGGGATATGGCAGGAGGAGCGATGGGCCCGAGGGAGCTTCGGCGTACCGGTGAGGCCGTGGTGGAGCGTTTTCAGAAGGGGGAGCTGGGCTGTCTTTCCGAGACCATATCCAAGCTGGTGGCCCTGGACCCTGAGAGCGAGATCTCTGCCCAGGAGCTGGCCCAGATAATCCTCGAGGACTACGGTCTGGTGACCAAGGTGCTGCAGACCGTCAACTCCTTTTACTACAACAGGCTCGGTCAAGAGATAACCACCGTGACCCAGGCGGTGATAATGCTCGGATTCAATTCCGTCCGGGAGATCGCGCTGGGTATGGCTATACTGGATCTGCTTCCAGAAGGGGGCAATCTCCTGGCCGTGAAGCTGATGGCCGAGGCGTATCTCAATGCCCATCTGGCGCAGGAGATAGGCGGGGAAAGGGTGGCTGACAACCCCGAGGAGATCTTTTTGGCCGCGCTTTTCCGGCCCTTTGCCAGGATAGTGACCGCCTTGTACGATCCCAAGGCCTATGAAGCTATATCGGGCATGGAGCTGGCCCCCAAGAGCCAGCGCCTTGCCCAGGAGTTTTTCTACTCCGTGGGCAGGGAGTTGGGAGAGTTCCTGAAGCTCCCTGCTTCCATCACGGGACACATGGAAGGGGCTCCCCGTCTCCGCTCCTACAAGGGGCAGAAGGTCAGGGAGGTGCTGGACGAGGTGGCCCCGCTGGCCGCCGCCCTGTTCAGCGAGGACGAGGCCGCATTCATAGATCTCTCGTACAGGATCAAGACGGTTGCCAAGAAGTACCGCCTCAAGCCCACAGCCTTGGTCAAGCGGCTGGTGGCCTCTCTCTCCAAGACGGTCTCCTACACCCCCAGGTTCAAGGAGGTGTTGGACGAGAAGTCCATAAAGAGGGCCATAAGGGAAGAGGTGCTGCCGGAGCTGAAGGGGCAGCAGGCCGATGTGGACCGGGAGCCGCTGACCAAGGGAGTGAAGGATCACGAGGAGTTCTTTTTGGACCTGATGGGGCAGCTCCAGGGATTCGTGCTCGGCGGGCGCTTCTCCCTGGATCAGATATATCTCATGGCCACCGAGAGCCTCCACCGCGGGCTGTTGCTGGACAGGGTGGTCCTCTGCATGCTGAACCCGGATAGGACCGAGCTGGTGGCGAGATATGGCCTGGGTGTTTCAGTGAAGGGGTTGAAGGAGGGGTTACGGATACCATTTCCAACCAAGGCCCCTCCCATTTCCACCGCCTTCAAGGAGGGCGGCGAGACAGTTGGGACGTGGGGGCAGATACCCACTGTTCCCATGATCGAGCCGGAGGAGAACCTGCAGAAGCTCGTCTGTGTCAGTCCGCTGATAGTGAACGGCAGGCCCCTGGGCTGTTTTTTGGTGGACCGCTTCATGGAGAGCGACCGCTTCGACCAGAAGGACCTGAAGAAGATAAGGGCCATCAGGCAGGTGGTGGTCCTGGCAACGCGCCAGGCCGTCCTAAAGCCGAGGTGAGGTGATGGATAGGTGCAGGCCGGGATTGCAGGGGGCCATTCCCCACCGCATGCCGGAATGGGTGACCTGGGCCGCATTTGGGGTGGGGCTGACAGGGGCCATAGCCCTGAGGCTGATTCTCGTGGCCAAGGCCTATTGGCCTGATCTCATAAGGCCCTTCTGGTACATTGGGATCTGCGGGAACATGCTTTTCTTCCTGTTCAGGACCTATATCACCCAGCGCCGAAGGAGGCTCATCGCGAGGCTGGAGCTCCTGGAGAAGCTCAGGCGGCAAGAGCCGCTCTGTCCAGAGGAATACGAGGCGTTGAAGTATCTCGTCAGCAGTCTCTACGTCTCCAAGGAGCGGTGGAACTACTTCGTGATATTCTTCTTCTCGTTCCTGGCGATAGGATGGGACCTCTTCTTCACCAGGTGAACCCTGGCCCTGGGCTCAGCCCCTTTCCAACCGCCTGCAGAACCGTACCAGCTCTTCGTACCGCACGCCGGTTCCGCCGAATATGTCCAGGGCGCTTCCAACGGTGCAGTCGATCCGCCATCCACCAAGCTCGCCGACGAGCTTGAAGTCGTCGAGGTGGCGCACGCCGCCTGCATAGGTGGTGGGAATGGGAGAGTGCTCGGCCAGGATGGTCACCAGCTCCTGCTCCACCCCCTGGCACTTCCCCTCCACGTCCACCCCGTGGACCAGGAACTCGGCGCAGAAGCCGGCCAGGCGCCCCAGGCTCTCCTGGTCAACCGTCACGTCCGTGAACCTCTGCCACCTGTCTGTGACGATGTAGTAGCGGCCGTCGCGCCTCCGGCAACTCAGGTCCAGCACTATCCTCTCCCTGCCCACCGCCCTGACCAGGGAGTCCAGCCGCTCCTGGTCGATCCTGCCCTCCCTGAAGACATAGGAGGTGACGATGACGTGCGAGGCCCCGGCGTCCAGCCACTCAGCGGCGTTCTCGGCGGTTATGCCCCCCCCTATCTGCATGCCGCCGGGCCAGGCGGCCAGGGCCTCCCGCGCCGCCTCCTCGTTTCCGGGCCCCAGCATGATGACGTGGCCGCCGGTGAGGGCGTCGGACCTGAAGAGGCGGGCATAGTAGGAGGGAGGCTTGGACGCCACGAAGTTCTCCTTGACTCCGGACTCCGCTCCGTCCCGCAGAGTGGAGCCCACGATCTGTTTGACCTTGCCTCCGTGGAGGTCTATGCAGGGCCTGAACCGCATCGTCAGGGTGCCAGCCCCAGCCCTTTCCTCTTGGAGGCTATCCTGGCGTCTATGAGCTGGGCCGCCTTGGCCGGATCGGGCTCTACCGCGAAGACAGCGCCTACCAGCCCCTCGAGGCCCTCGATAGCGAGGTTCGTCACGGTCTCTGATCCCAGGATGTTCGGCGGAAGCCCCAGGTGGGTGTAGATGCCGCTGGCGACTGCATACATCCCTATGGCCGCGGCCTTTTCCGAGTACCATTCAGGGGCCGAGGCCGCGACCGGAAGATCGGATATGTCCACTCCGAGCTCGTCGGCGATGAGGGCGCAGAGCTGCAGGATCCTGGTGTTGTCAACGCAGCTCCCCATGTGCAGCACCGGCGGGATGGAGAGGGCCTGGCACACCTCGCGGAGCCCCGGCCCCGCCATCTCCGCGGCTTCCGGGACCAGGAGCCCGGCCTTGCCGCAGGCCGTGGTGACGCACCCGGTCACCAGTACCAGGATGTCCCTCTCTATGAGGGCCTTGGCCAGCCCAACGTTGCAGGAGTCCTGCTTGAACTTCGGGTTGTTGCATCCGACGATCCCGGTGAATCCCCTGATCTTGCCAGCCTTGACCGCGTCAAGCAGGGGTGTGAGCTCTCCTCCAAGGGCGGAGAGGATGGCCTCGTTGGAGAAGCCCGTCACTATCTCCACGGGTTCGACCGGTATCTCCACCTTGTCCGGATCCCTCTCCGCGAACGCATCTATCGCCATCTCGACCACCTTGCGGGCCTGGTCCAGGGCGTTGCCGGGCTGGAAGTCGAAGTGGACCGCCCCGGTGAACCGCGCCTTGTTGGCAGTGGTGATGAACTTCGTGTGGTAACAGCCGGCCACCTGTACGAGGCTGGGCATTATGCACTGGTAATCGACGACGATGGCCTCGACCGCTCCGGTCACCAGCGCGAGTTCGGTCATCAGGTGGTTCCCTGCCATAGGCACGCCCTGTCTCATGAGGAGTTCGTTTCCGGTGCAGCAGAGTCCGGCGAGGTTTATGCCAGTAGCGCCCGCTTCCTTCGCCTTTGCCTCCAGTTCGGGAAGTCTGGACGCTACGAGTATCATCTCCGAGACCACCGGGTTGTGGCCGTGGACCAGTATGTTGACCATATCCTTCTTGAGCACCCCGAGGTTTACCTGGGAGCGCTTTGGAGTGGGGGTGCCGAAGATGCAGTCCGACAGCTCCGTGCCTATCATGGAGCCTCCCCAGCCGTCGGCCAGGGCGGTCCTGGCTGCGTGGATCAGGGTGTTGGCCGCGTCGTTGTCGCATCCCATGTGGGTGCGGTGCATCATCTCTGCGATCTCGCGGTCCACTCCTCTCGGGGTCATTCCCAGTTTGCGCCATATCTGGCGCCGTTTCTCCGGTACCCGGCTGAGAAACGAGAGCTCTTTCCGCCTGCTGCCGAAGTCAGCATAGAATTCGTCCACCAGGTCCGAGGCCACTTCCATCAACTTCCGCCCCTCAGTGGGGATCCCGAGCTCGGCGGCGATCCTGAGCAGCTTCTCCTCGTCGCGGATCTCGTAGTCCTTCGTCTCTCCAGTGACTATGGCCTCGAGGACCTCGATGAGATCCCGGCCGTGGTCCGAGTGCCCCGCAGCGCCTCCGGCGATGAACCTGCCGAAGTTCCTGGCCACGATGACATCGGCGTCTGCGCCGCACACCCCCCTTTTCCGCTTGTCGCCCTTGGGCGAGATGCGGCACGGCCCCATGACGCAATTCCTGCACGACAGCCCCAGCTCGCAGAAGTTGCAGTGGGGGGTCTGGACGTGGAGCCTGTCCCAGGCGGTCTCCACGCCGTCTCTTTCCGCCTTCCTGAGCATCGCATGGGCATCCTTGTGAATGGAGCGCTCCTCAATTGGCACCGGTTCTCTGGCCATTCCGTCACCTCCCTCTTGCGTGGACACGGTTTGTGTGGTTACGGTGAATCGATTGGGTGATAACATGAAAAAAACTCATATACAACCGTAAACAAAGGGGAACCCGTATGCTGCTGGTCACTCCCGAAGAGATGCAGAGGCTGGACTCGTTGACCATCGAGGAGCTCGGCCTGCCGGGCATGGTGCTCATGGAGACCGCGGGCAGGGGGGTAGCCCGCTGCCTGTCGGAGCGGTGGCCTGAACTGAAGGAGCG
>WFVQ01000229.1 GCA_015491585.1 Deltaproteobacteria bacterium | reverse complement strand
TATCAAGAGCGCCGCCAGACACATTCGCCACCTCAATGCAGAACCTTTTTGACCACGGCCACGAGCTGATCGGGCTTGAACGGCTTAACTATCCAACCGGTGGCCCCGGCCGCCTTCCCCTGTTGCTTCTTTTCCGCCTGGGACTCAGTGGTCAACATGATGATCGGGATGAACTTGTATCCCGGCATGGACCTTAGCCGCTTGATGAGCTCTATGCCGTCCATGTTGGGCATGTTGAGATCGGTTATCACCATGTGGACCTTGTTGGACTCCAGCTTCTCCAGGGCCTCCTTTCCATCAGCCGCTTCCAGGACCCCATAACCCGCTCCCTTCAAAGTGAACGCCACCGTCTGCCTGATGCTCGCGCTGTCGTCAACCGTCAATATGGTCTTGCTCATCTGAGGCTCCTCCTTCGTCCTGACTCTTAACCTTCATCCACAGGCACGACTCTCTGGCCTCCGGCAGACATCCGGATTGCCGGACATAACCCGCCCGCTCCAACAGGCCTGCAAGCCTGTCCCCGGATATCCCGACCAAGACCACCTCTTTTCCCTGTGACAGGGCTTCGCGGTGGGTGGCACACAACAGTTGCAAGAACGAAAGGTCCGCGGCCCCCAGTGTCTCCAGGTTTATGGAGAGCCGTTCTCCCTGGCCCAGTGCCTCAAGCAGGTGTTCCCTCATGGACGCGGCCTCTTCAATGGTCGCACTCCCATCGATCCTCAACCAGACGCTGCCGTCTCCTCTCTTCTCAATCATCCCCCATCACCACACGAGCTAATTAAAAAAGCTCCACTCCGTCGCCTAAATCACCGCCATCCGGCACGGCCTCGGCGCCGGGCACCACGCCGGAGCCCACCGCCAGTTGCCGGTGGACGTCACGCTGGCTCTCCATCACGTATCCAACCTCCGCCGCCTTAGCTTCCCGGAGGGCGATACATACCTGGGGATATCTCTCTTCCAGCCTGTCCAATACAGAGGCCAGGACCTCCCATGCCTCCTCGATGGAGGCGGACATGATCTCCGGGAATCTAATCGCCGGGATAAAATCGTATATCTCCTGCGCCAAACTGGTACTGCCCACATCGAGTTCACGGAGCAGAGAATTGAGCTCGTCCGACAATCCCGCCATGTCGCGGGCCGCCTGTACGGCCCGGTCAGCGAGATCCTTCGCCTGTTCGTGGTGCTCCAGCATGGCAACGGCAGACTCCTGCTGCCTCTTCGAACCTTCTGCTATGGACCTCACGGCCTCGACCGCCGCCAACGCATTCTTCCGTGTATCTTCAGAAAGATTGTGCAGCTCCTGGGCAAGTATCCTCAGAGGCCCTCCCCCGCTTCCCGTCCTTGTGGCCTCTGCCAAGGCATTAAGGGCCAACAGCTTCACCGTCCTCGCTATCTCCTCTATTCGCCCGATGAACTCCCCCATCTCAGCCACAGCATCCGCAGTCCTGGCCGCAGTATCCGATATTCGCCCCATCAAACCGGCGGTGAGGTTCAGCCCGTCAACGGCCCTGTCCATCTCATCGCCGATCCTCTCGACGATACCCGTGCCGCCACTTCCTGCTCCAGAAAACTCCATAGCCCTCTCCGCCTGTTGGGTGGAGAGTTCAGCCACCGCGGTCAACCCCTTCACTATCTTGTTTTTCGCCTCCTGCACGTGGTAATAGACGTTGTTGAGCTGTGCTGCCTGAAGAGAGACTATGCCGTACACCCTCGAGACCTCATCCAGGTCGTCAGACTCGCCGGAGAGCAGGGGGGCAAGGTCACCGATCTCTTGAAGGGCCTTAGCGACGGCCTCTAACTGCTGGCGGGTTATGTCGTGAAACTGCATGGCCTGCACCACCTCCCCTATCCCTTCACTCATGGCCCCCGAGTTGTCACGCAGATATCTCGCGAGCGAGTCGGCATGCTCCAAGTGGATGGACAACTCGTCGAGCAGCGAGGAGAGAGAAGGCCCCATCTCTTCCACCTGCCGGGAAAACAGCTTCTGCTCCTCTTTCATTTCCGCCAGTAAGTTCTCGACCCCGGCCAGCGCTGCCTCGGCCCTCTCCTGGAAACGAAAACCGTGCTCGTGCACCACGGAGGCGAGCTCTGACACCTCTTGCGCAAGGGCGTGGAAGCCACCGGCAGCCCTGCCGGCTCGGGCAGACTCGATCTTTATGTTTATGCTCAACATCCTTATCTGCTTTCCGACGGCCTCTATCCCCCCGTGGACCGACTTCAGCCCCTGGAGCCTGTTCCTAAGCTCCTCCATCGGGGCCTGCTGTTCCCGCAAAACGCGCTCGCTGGACTGCAAGCTCTCCATAGTCGCCCGGAACACCCCCTCTGCCTCCGCCACCGAGGGAACGTCCGCGCCGGGCCCCGACGCTCCAAGGATTTCGGCCACCTTGAAGACAAGCTCCTGGATACGCTGGGACGCTGCGGTGAACTCCTCGAGTTTCTTCCCCAGGGCGAGGAACTCCTCCTCTGTACCCGGTCCCAGCTCCCTAAGACTGTCCGCAAGGGGCGCTATTATCATTCCCATCTCTCCTCCAGCCGTATCAAAACGTCCCACTCAAAATAGCAAGATGCATTCCGAAAAAAATTTTTTTGATTTTCTTGAAACCATGTGAAAAAAAATACGGAACCGCGACGGGTTCCGTAAAAATGCGACGAGGGAGAGAGAGAAAGACAAAAAAAGGTGGCAAAAATACCACCCCAAGCC
>WFVQ01000228.1 GCA_015491585.1 Deltaproteobacteria bacterium | reverse complement strand
TCGTAGCCCATGAGTTGCCTCGACTTGACAATGATGTCCTTGAGCACCTTGTTGATGGTGTGTCCCAGGTGGATGTGGCCGTTGGCATAGGGTGGACCGTCGTGGAGTATGAATTTGGGCCGGTCCTGAAACCTCTCGCGCAGTTTCGCGTAGAGCCCCTCCTTCTCCCATCTCTTGAGCATCTCCGGTTCCTTCTGGTTCAGGTTCGCCTTCATGGGGAACCTGGTCCTGGGAAGGTTCAAACTCTTCTTGTAATCCATTTCTCGACCTCTTATCTAATGCCGCGTTTGCCCGCTAACAAACCACAAAACCGGCCCTTTTTCAATTTGGCCGCCGCGCGTCGTCGCATGAAGACCCACATCCAGGAGCCGGGATCGACGCCGAGGCGTCCCGGCTTTTGATACAGGCCAGCCGCCTTGGATGCGAGCCAGCATGCCACCGATCGTCTCTTCCTTGACATGGATGTTGAAAACAAACACAATGGCGCCTGTTCCGCAACCAAGAGCAGCAGTGGTGAGTGAAGGGGAAGGTTAGACAGCGGTCCCTTTCTCTTAGGAGATTTTTCATTTCAGCTGTTTCAGCAAGTTTAATGGCGAAGACAATTCTCTATAGGCTATTTGGCCTTGGCTCTGTCCCAAAGAAACTGCTTCCAGTGCTTAAGCAAGAAGGAATTGTTGTTTATGACGAAGGGATGCAGGGACGGATTGTTACAAAGTACGTCAATGGTCCTGGCAAGCGTTATCGTCACCGTTCAGAAGGCTTTTCTGGTTGTCTTGTGGTGACAAAGGAACGCGTGGTTTGCTATACATACTCTAAGCTTCAGATCAATGTCTCCGTTAGAGATCCCATGATGTCTCATCTGTATGTTGATGCCCCCAAAGAGCACGAATTGTGTCTTTCGTTTGAATCATCTCATTTCCGGGAGGGGTGGCAGGGAGTAATAGAATTTCACTTTAACACAGACAAAGCTTCTCTATTTCTTGATGCCCTAATTGCCATCGGTGCCCAACAAGGCGCTGCTGCCGACGTGGACAAGCCGTACCGCTGAGTTCAGGCTTCGCCTCCGCTGATTGGGATGGATGCTTTGTCCCATGTCATAGTATTCCTGGGATTAGGAGAGATTGTTGGTTTGTCACGGGAATGAGGAGGTGGTATGAGGAGCAGCGTCTCTTCGAGGCAAGTGGGTTCAACGCCTTGAGAGCCTGGCCAGTAGCACGCCCGATTCGTAGAGGAGGTACAGGGGGATTCCCATAAGCGACATGTTGAAGACGTCGGGAGTGGGGGTGAGCATGGCGGCGGCTATGGCGATTACGAGTACGGCGTAGCGGCGGTTCCTGGCGAACACTGCCGGGTCCACCAGCCCGGTTCGGGAGAGGATGGTCATGATGAGCGGCAGTTGGAAGATGAAGCCGAATCCGAGCATGAAGAAGGCCGAGAAGTCCACGAACTTGGCCAGGGATATCACCGCCCGGAGGTGCTCGGACTGGTAGCCCAGGAGGAACTTCACCGCAAAGGGCAGGGTGAAGGCCAGACAGAAGCCCATGCCGCCGTAGAAGAGGAGCAGGGCGATGAACGCGGCACATATCGAGAAAAGGAGCGTGAAGCCGAAGATCCCCTTGAGGACGGAGAAGACCCGGTATGTCAGCCAGGGCGCAAGGATCACCAGCGAGGCGAATAGGGAGAGCTTCAGGAGGCTTACCACAGGCTCCATGACCCCGAAGAATACAAGTTTCTGGCCCAGGTAGAGCCTCAGGGCGGAGAGGATGTCGGGAGAGTAGAAGAACAGCAGGGCGGTGAGGAGCAAGAGGGCGCCTCCGGTCTCCAGCATGAACCGCCTGGCGGTGAAGAAGAACTCCACCAGCACTCTATGGAGATCGGGCGAGTCCGTGCGTGCGTCAGCCAAGGTTCTCCCTGATGTAGTTTACGGCGTTCTTGAAGAGCTTGAGTCCCGCCCCCTCCTCGGGCAGCTCCTCTCTGGTCCATCTCGGATGGTTGGTGCGGTGAAGGAATCCCTCTGGGTGGGGCATCAGGCCCATCAGCCTTCCGGTGGGATCGCATATGCCGGCGATGGCCTTTGCGGAGCCATTGGGGTTGTAAGGGTACTCCATAGTGGGGTCGCCGCTCCCGGGATGGACGTACTGGAGGGCTATCAGGCCCATCTGCTCTATCCTGTCCAGCACTTCCTGGTCCGCGGCGACGAATTTACCTTCACCATGACGGATTGGAAGCTCGATGTCCTCCACGCCCTTAGTGAAGACACACGGAGAAGAGGGGTTGGCCTTGAGGTGGACCCAACGGTCCTCGAACCTGGCGGAGTCGTTGTAGGTGAGGCTGACCTTCCTCTCCTGGTAGTCGCCGTCGAGGGCTGGCAGGAGACCGGTCTTCACCATGAGCTGGAAACCGTTGCATACACCGAGGACCAGCCCGCCGCCCCGGACGAACTCAAGGAGCTCGTCCATGAGCTTCCTGCCTGTGCCGGCTATCCTGGCGTTGCGGAGGCGGTGGGCGCCGGCCTGGGCTGCTCCCAGGTTGTCTCCGTCGAGGAAGCCGCCTGGCAGGTTGAGGAAATGGTAGTCTGCGAGCCGCTTGGAGCCGTCGAGCAGGTCGCTCAGGTGGACTATGTCAACGACATCCGCCCCGGCCAGCCTGCACGCATGCGCCATCTCCATCTCGCAGTTGGTTCCGTATCCAGTGACAACTATCGCCTTTACCTTCATCTCCTCTACCTCGGTTCATGGGCCCTGGCCCTGCATACGCCACCATTAAAACCAGGCGCCGTAGAAATGCAAGCTCAATCTTGGGCAGCAGGCGCCTGGCGCGACGACCGGTAGCGTCCGGCTGCCCTTACCACTCCGCACGCCCACTCCTTGGCCGACACGGCGTGGAGGTGGGTATAGGTTCCGAAGACGTTGCCCAGCAGCAGCCCTTCCCGCCCTTCCCCGAAACCGTGCCCCCGCTCCATCTCGCAGGCGAAGACGCCCTGCCTGGCCGGATCGGAGAGCACCGGCCTCGAGTAGTGGAACTCATGACCTGTCACCACGCTCCCCTGGGAGAAGAACGGGGTGGAAGAGGCGAATCTCATCCGGCTGTAGCCGTGCCCCACCGGCCGCTCCTCCATCACGAAATCCCATCCCACCACTCCGAGCATGGGGAACCTGCGCCCCTTCCATATTATAGAATCACCCAGGTACATGAGCCCCCCGCACTCCGCGTACACCGGCAGCCCCTGGGCGATCTGCGACCTTACGCCCTCCAGGAAAGAACGGTTGTTCGCAAGGGCCGCGGCATTGGTCTCGGGGAAACCGCCTCCTATGTAGAGTGCATCCAGCTCTGGCACCGATCTATCCCTGACCGCATCGAGGAAGAGCAGCTCCGCCCCATGCCGCTCCAGGGCGTCGAAGTTTTCGGGATAGTAGAACTGGAAGGCGCTGTCCCTGGGGATGCCGATCCTGACCCCTTTCGCGCCTTCGGTGCATAAGGGGCCCAGGTCCAGGGCGGAAGCCTCGATGGGGCGGGCACCCGCCGTCAAGTCAAGGAGCATATCTATGTCGCAGTTGTCCTCCACCAGGGAGGCAAGGTGGTCCAGCCGCGCCTCGGTCTCGCTGTGTTCCTCGAGGGGAGTGAGCCCCAGATGGCGCATGGGCAGTGGGTCCTGCTTCATGCGGGGCAGGGCGGCTAACACCGGAAGGCCGGCGTACTCCTCTATGGCGCTGGTGAGAATCCTGCGGTGGCGCCTGCCTGCCACATTGTTTAGCACAACCCCGGCGATCTCAACCTCGCTGTCCAATACCTTGAACCCCAGGGCCACGGCAGCCGCGGACCTGGTGATCTTGGCGCAGTCAATAACCAGGACTACCGGGGCCGCGAGGAGCTTGGCGAGTTGGGCCGTGCTGCAGGTGCCGTCCTTGTCCACGCCGTCGTACAGGCCGCGGTTGCCCTCTGTCAAGGCCATGTCGCTTCCGCGGGCCCGCCTTGCGAAGAGGGCGAGAATGTCGGAATCGTCCATGAAGTAGGGATCGAGGTTGGAACACTCCGCGCGTGCCGCCGCGGACAGCCACTTGGCGTCTATGTAATCAGGCCCCTTCTTGAATACCGCTACCCTGCGGCCCGCATTGACTAAATGCCTGGCGAGGCCCAGGGAGAAGATGGTCTTGCCCGAGCCGCCCTTCACACCGGCTATGACAAGCCTGGGCACAGTGCAGCGGACAGCAGGAGTAAATGAACCTTCATTCATTTTTTTCACTCAATGCGCCCCTTTGACATCGGGGCCGGCGCGGTTATGGTTAGCCAATCCACTCTAAGGCGGATCTATGTACATTTACCACGAGTTCCTGGTCAAGGCCAACAGTTTGGAGGAGGGCGACGCACGGGTCAGGCGGTTCCTGGATCTGTACGAGCTGGTCTCCTACGACCAGGTGGGGTTGCTGACGGAACGCTGCTGCGCTGGCTGGGAGAGAGATTTCATCTCCAGGGTGGAGCAGGCCGTGGCGGCGAACCGCAGTGTGGTAGAGAGGCTCGCCGGAGAGCTGAGGGAGCTCGGAAGAGAGACGGTTGCCGACTTGACCGCGCTGGACCAGGGATTCGAGAGCAAGATACTCCACACCTTGACCCATATGATCGACGGTTTCTTCGGCGTGGATTCCGCCTTCTTCAACCTGGTCGAGGATTCCCACTGGGTCTCTCATGCCATGATGGAGGAGCTGAAGGTCCGCGGCGAGGACTACTGGCTCGTGGCCGTCGAGGGGCGTTACTCTTCGGAATTCCAGGGTTTTGAGCTCAAGTCCCCAGCGGCGGTGAAGGGTAAGATGGGAGGTGGCCCCTAAAGGGGGGATTGCGTCTTGACACACAAGCGTAATCAGAATATAGACTTATTCACTTTGTGAATCGCAATTCAGGGGAGGGAGAGAGGCCGTATGGCTGAGAACGTTTCGCCATTGCGCGGGATATTGGAGAGGGAGCATTCCCTCATCGTCTCTAAATGGCTTGAGTGCATCTTGGCCACCTACCCTGAAGACTCCGCTAAGTTCCTCAAGAATCAAAAAGATCAGTTCGCCAACCCGGTTGGGACCACACTCTCCAAGGAGCTCGATTCCGTGTTCCGTGAGCTCGTGGAGATGGGAGCCGCCAAGGGTGTCAGGGAGTTCCTGGACAGGATAATCAGGATAAGGGCGGTCCAGGACTTCTCGCCCGCCGCCGCGTTGGCCTTCGTGTTCGACCTCAAGCAGATCGTCAGAGATGCAGTGCTCGAAGAGGTGAAGTCCCAGGGGCTCTTCGATGAGTTGGCGAGGTTCGAGGCCAGGATAGACGAGATGGGCCTTCTCGCTTTCAACATCTATTCCGAGTGCCGGGAGAAGCTGTATGAGCTGCGGGTCCAGGAGGTGAAAAAGAACGTGTACCTGCTGCTCAAAAAGGCAGAGATGATAACAGAAACTCCCGCCGGGGAGTCAGAGCCTGTAATGTAGTCAGAGGAGCGAGGTATGAGAATTTTAGTTCCTTTAGCAGTGGTTATTGGTTTGGCGCTGGTCGCCTGGGGCGGGGTGGCGATACACCTCAACTACTTCTTTGGTGTCATCGTCCCCTACCTGGCCGCGCTGGTGTTCATCGTGGGGTTCATCGCAAGGGTGGTTGACTGGGGCAAGTCGCCGGTCCCCTTCAAGATCCCCACCACCTGCGGTCAGCAGAAGAGCATGGACTGGGTATGCCACGACAAGCTGGACAACCCCTATACCAAGGGGCAGGTGGTGCTCAGGATGTTCCTGGAAGTGGTGCTGTTCCGCTCCCTGTTCAGGAACCTCAAGGGCGAGCTGAGGGGCGGCCCCAGCCTGGTGTATGGCCCGACCAAGTGGCTTTGGCTCTGCGGTCTGCTGTTCCACTGGTCCTTCTTCATCATCTTTATACGTCATGCGAGGCTCTTCACCGTGCCTGTGCCCGAGTTCATCCACCAGCTCGACATAATCGACGGGATGTTCCAGATCGGCGCACCCCCGCTCTATCTCACCGACCTGCTCATTCTCCTCGGCATCACCGCGCTGTTTCTCAGGAGGGTGGTCATCCCGCAGGTGAGGTACATCTCCCTCGCCAACGACTACTTCCCGCTCTTCCTCATATTCGGGATCGTGGTCACCGGGATGCTGATGAGGTATTTCGTGAGGGTGGACATCGTGAGCGTCAAGGCGCTGGCCGTGGGGCTGGCCTCCTTCCACCCCGTTGTTCCCGACGGGATCGGGGCCATCTTCTACATCCACCTCTTCCTCGTCTGCACGCTTGCCGCCTATTTCCCGTTCAGCAAGCTCATGCACATGGGAGGGGTGTTTATGAGCCCCACCAGGAATATGCCCAACAATAACAGGGCTGTACGGCATGTGAATCCGTGGAATCCGAAGGTGAAGCTCCACACCTACGAGGAGTGGGAGGCGGAGTACAGGGATAAACTCATCGAGGCAGGAATACCATTGGATAAGGAATAAGAGCCATGGCGAAGATACCCAAACCAAGCGAACTCATTCAGATCGACTACAAGCCACCCAAGAAG
>WFVQ01000227.1 GCA_015491585.1 Deltaproteobacteria bacterium | reverse complement strand
ATGATGCGGTTGAAGGAGTGGTCCACTGCGCCTGCGAGTAGAGATGTCATGGTTTCGGGATCGAGATCCAGGTCTGTGAGGACCAGACAGAGCATGGTGGCGTGGGGCCCCATGTCCGGCCCGATCATTCCAGCACCTTTGGCGATGCCGGCGATCATCCCATCTCCCAGCCGCACCCAGGCGCTCTTGGGCCTGGTGTCGGTGGTCATTATGGCCTGGGCCACGGCATCCAGACCCGCAGGAGAGAGCATATCCCCCAGCCGTTGGGCCGCCTCCCTGACCCTGTTCATGGGCATGGGCTCCCCTATCACTCCTGTAGAGCACACCAGGAACTCTTCTGGCGAAACTCCCAGCGCTAGGGCCCCAAGGCCGCACATCTCCTCGGCGTCCAGCATCCCACGGTGGCCTGTGCAGGCGTTTGCGTTTCCGCTGTTGAGGATTACACCCCTCACCTGCCGGTAGTCGCGGAGCCGCTCCATGTCCAGCAGGACCGGGGCTGCCTTGACCTTGTTCCTCGTGAAGGTGCCGGCCCAGTGGCATGGGGCCTTGGAGGCCACCAGGGCAAGGTCTGGACGCTCCACGCTTCCCTTTATCCCCGCAGCCACCGCTGCTCCCGAGAAACCGCGCACCTCTGGAAGGCCGCCCCTTTTCACCCCGTCCAAGGCTATTTCCCCCTTCCGCAGCACTTCTTGTACTTCTTGCCGCTTCCGCAGGGACACGGCTCGTTCCGTCCCACCTTTCTCTCCTTCCTGCGCACGGGCTTGGCCTTGGCCTCCTCGCCGTCGCCGTGGCTGTAGCTGAGCTGTTCCTGCTGCCTGCGGCGCTTCTCTTCCAGCGCCTCGATCTCCACCTCACGGAGGGGACGCACCCGGAGCAGGGTGCTCACCACCTCTTCCTTGAAGCGCTGGTACATGGAGAGAAACATCTGGTAGCCTTCGCGCTTGTACTCCTGAAGGGGGTCTTTCTGGCCGTATCCCCTGAGCCCTATGCCGTCGCGGAGGTGGTCCATGTTGAGGAGATGGTCCTTCCAGAGGTTGTCCAAGGTCTGGAGCATGATGAACCGCTCCACCTTCTCCATCTCCTCGTCGCCGAACCGCTCCACCTGAGCCTTGTAGCCCTCCTCGATCAGGGCAGCGATCTCTGCGGCCAGTTCGTCTTTGGTGATCCTCTCCTGCTCTTCCTCGGTGAGCTGGAGCTGGAGGCCGAACTCGTAGTAGATTTTCTCCCTGAGCCCCTTCCAGTCCCAAGACGACGGCGCCTCCTTCTCCTCGGCGTAGGCAGAGGCTATGGTCTCGGCTATCTCCTCCACGAAGCCCAGGATCTCGTCGCGCATCCGCTCCCCTGCGAGTATCTGGCGGCGGAGCCCGTACACCACCTCCCTCTGTTTGTTCATCACGTCATCGTATTCCAGGAGGTGCTTCCTGATCTCGAAATTCTGGGCCTCCACCTTGCGCTGGGCGTTCTCTATGGCCTTGGAGAGCATGGGATGCTCTATGGGTTCGCCCTCCTTCATGCCGAGCTTGTCCATGATCCCGGATATGCGGTCTGAGCCGAAGATCCGCAGGAGATCGTCCTCGAGGGAGAGGTAGAAGCGGGACGAGCCTGGATCGCCCTGGCGTCCGGAGCGGCCCCTGAGCTGGTTGTCTATCCTGCGCGACTCGTGGCGTTCCGTGCCCAGTATGTGAAGACCACCCAGCTCTTTCACCCCGGGCCCCAGCACTATGTCGGTGCCGCGCCCCGCCATGTTGGTGGCTATGGTGACCCGGCCCTTCTCGCCTGCATGGGCCACTATCTCGGCCTCGCGCTCGTGGTGCTTGGCGTTGAGGACCTCATGGGGGATGCTCCGCTTCTTGAGCATGGCGGAGAGCAGTTCGGAGTTCTCGACGCTGGTGGTGCCCACGAGCACCGGCCGGCCCTGCCTGTGGAGCTCAACGATCTCCTCAACCGCGGCCTGGAACTTCTCGCGCTGCGTGCGGAAGACCAGGTCAGGATAATCTTCCCTGATCATGGGCTTGTTGGTGGGGATGACCACCACGTCGAGGTTGTATATCTCCTTGAACTCCGCAGCCTCGGTATCTGCGGTACCCGTCATGCCCGCCAGCTTCTCGTACATCCTGAAGTAGTTCTGAAAGGTGATGGAGGCGAGCGTCTGGTTCTCGCTCTCTATCTTGACCCCCTCCTTGGCCTCCAGTGCCTGGTGGAGCCCCTCGGAGTAGCGGCGGCCCGGCATGAGGCGGCCGGTGAACTCGTCCACGATGATGACCTGTCCATCCTTGACTATGTAGTCTCTGTCTCTCTTGAAGAGGGCATGGGCCTTGAGCGCCTGCTGGACGTGGTGGAGTATCTCGGTATTCGCCGGATCGTAGAGGTTGGCGATGCCCAGGAGCTTTTCACACTTTGCCACCCCCTCTTCGGTGAGTGTTGCCGTGCGTAGCTTCTCGTCGATGCTGTAGTCTTCATCCTTCTTCAGGTGGGGGATGATCTGGTTGACGGTGTAGTAGAGGTCCGTGGACTCGTCGGAAGGGCCTGATATGATGAGCGGTGTCCTCGCCTCGTCTATGAGGATGGAGTCCACCTCGTCCACTATGGCGTAGTGGAATTTCCGCTGAACTAGGTCTTCGATGGAGTACTTCATGTTGTCCCTGAGGAAGTCGAAGCCGAACTCGTTGTTGGTGCCGTAAGTGATATCGGCGTTGTATGCGGCCTTCCTCTCGGCGTCGTCCAACCCGTGGACGATGACCCCCACCTCCATTCCCAGGAAGCGATAGACCTGGCCCATCCATTCGGCGTCGCGCTGGGCGAGGTAGTCGTTCACCGTCACCACATGGACCCCCTTGCCGGTCAGGGCATTTAAGTAGACCGGCAGGGTGGCGACGAGGGTCTTGCCCTCTCCTGTCTTCATCTCGGCTATCTTCCCCTGGTGCAGGACGATGCCGCCTATGAGCTGGACGTCGTAGTGGCGCATGTTGAGGGTCCGCTTGGCGGCCTCCCGTACCACGGCGAAGGCCTCCGGCAGCAGAGAGTCCAGGGATTCCCCCCTTTCGATGCGCTCCTTAAAGGCCCCGGTCTTGGCCCGCAGCTCGTCGTCCGAGAGCGGAGCGATCGAGGGTTCGAGGTCGTTTATCTTCTGCACCAGCGGACGGAGCTTCTTGATCTCCCTGTCGTGCTTGGTGCCGAACAGCTTTGTGAGAACATTCTGGAACATCTGTCACATCTCCATGATCATGGCGATTTCGTCGCAGTCCGGGAACTTGGAGCAGCGCACGCAGTCGGCCCAGACCTTGTGGGGAAGCAAGGACTTGTCCACCTGCTTGAACCCCAGCCTCTCGAAGAATCCGGGCTCGTAGGTGAGGGTGAACACCTTGTAGATCCCCAGCGTCAGGGCCTCGGAGAGGCAGAACTCCACCAGCCTCCTCCCTATCCCGCTGCCCTGGAACTCCTCTTTTACAGCCAGGGACCGGATCTCCGCCAGATCCTCCCAGCATATGTGCAGGGCCGATACGCCGACTACTGTCCCCGACTCCTCTTCAAAGACGGCATAGTCCCTGAGATGGTCGTACAGGTCGCTGAGTGACCGCGGTAGCAGCGCGCCCTTCTCGGCGAACCGGTTGAGCAGGGTATGGATCTCCTTGATGTCCTTTATGGTCGCCTTCCTTATCATCCGCTACCGTCCCTGCCGGCCGCCGACTTGCATGAAGTCATGCTCGTTGCCAGTCGCGGGAAATTCAACTCTGCTGCCCTATTCGGTGAAGGGGGTGATGTACTGGAGCCCCTTTATCTTCTCCGAGGCCTTCTTCGCCTCCTGTATGGAGTGGTACTTGCCCACGTATATACGGTACCATATCCCCTTCTTCCCGAGGTCCGCCCGTTTCACAAAGGCGACGTAGCCCTTCTTCCGCCACCGCTCGGCCTCCTTCTCCGCGCTGGCCTGGTCCTTCACAGAGGCCACCCTTAGACTGAAATAGGTCTTCTTGGGGGTCAGGCTCGGGAGCTTGACCTCGGGCGGCTTGGGTTTGCTTTCCGCCACCTTGGGCTTTGAGACCGCGGGCTTGGACGGCTCAGGGGATATCTTTTCGGTGGGCAGGGAGGCCTCTCCCTTGTTCTCGGGCCCAGGCGCCGCGGGGGCGGCCACCATCCCCTTGGGGGCTCCGGCAGGCTGTGGCTTCTCCTCTGCCACCTGCGGCTGCGGCGGCAGTATGGGGGTCGAGGGCTGTATCTGGATGTTCTCGACGGGGACCGGGCCCAGCAGCCGCTTCCCTGCCCAGAAGCCCAGCACGAACATCCACAAGAGCAGGACGAACGATGCCAGGCAGAGGGTGAAGAGGCCGCCGAATCCCATCTCGAACCGTATCTTCTTTGCCTTGCTTTTTGCAGCCATGACTCCTCCTACATGGTCTCCGGCGCGCTCACGCCCAGGAGATGAAGTCCGTTTTGCACGACCTGTCTGGCGCCCTGCGCCAGCAAAAGCCTGGCCTGCGTGAGCTCTGCGTCGCCGCTTATGAACCTGAACTTGGTGTAGTAGCCGTGGAGCATCGCGGCCAGCTCGGTCAGATAGAAACTTATGCGGTGGGGCTCGAGGGCCTTGGCGCTCTCTGCCACCACGAATGGAAAGCTGTCGAGCTTCTGCAGGATCTCCATCTCCTCCTTCTCTTTTAACAGGGAGGTGTCTATCTCGTCCACCGGTTTCATGGAGACACCCTGCTCTCTGGCCTTCCTGAAGACGCTGCAGAGTCTGGCGTGGGCATACTGGACGTAATAGACAGGATTCTCCTGGCTCTGCTGCCTGGCAAGATCCAGGTCGAAGTCGAGGTGGCTGTCGCACTTCCTGGTGAGGAATATGAAGCGGGCCGCGTCCCTGCCCACTTCGTCAAGGACCGCCTTCAAGGTGACGAATTCCCCGGCCCTGGTGGACATGGCCTTCTTCTCCCCGGCCTCCATGAGGTTGACAAGCTGCACCAGGAGCACATGAAGGGACTGGGGCCTTCCGCCCAGCGCCGAGATGGCGGCCTTTACCCGGGGGACATAGCCGTGGTGGTCGGCGCCCCATATGTCCACCAGGAGCTCGAAACCCCTGTCGAGTTTGTCCTTGTGGTAGGCTATGTCAGCGGCGAAATAGGTGAGGTCTCCGTTTGACCTGCGGACCACCCGGTCCTTTTCGTCGCCGAATGCGGTGGAGCGGAACCAGAGCGCGCCGTCCTGCTCGTAGAGGTGGCCTGCGGCCTTGAGTTCCTCCAGCGCCTGCTCCACTTTGCCGCTGGCATGGAGTGTCCGCTCGCTGAACCAGTTGTCGAAGCCCACGTCGAAGGAGTCCAGGTCCGCCTTGATGCCGGCGAGTATCTCCTCTACCGCCCTGTCGGTGCAGAATGCCACCGCTGCCTCCTCCCCGAGGCCGCGCAGCCTCTCCCCCTCCTCTTCAAGGATGGAGGCGGCTATCTCCTTGATGTATTCACCCTGGTAGCAGTGGTCTGGAAAGTCCACCGTCTCCCCGAGCAGCTCCCTGTATCTGAGGAACACGGAGAGGCCCAGAGTCCTCATCTGGTTTCCCGCGTCATTCACATAGTATTCCGTGGTGACGTCGTAGCCCGCGGCCCTGAGTATGCGCGCCAGGCTGTCGCCCACCGCCGCGCCCCTGCCGTGTCCGACGTGGAGCGGTCCGGTGGGGTTGGCGCTGACGAACTCCACCAGGACCTTGACGCCGCCCCCAGCGTTAGAGCAGCCGTAGGCAGAGCCCGCCGCCACAATTCTTTTTATGGCCTCTTGCCAGACCTCGCTTCTCACGAACATGTTGATGAAGCCCGGCCCAGCCACCTCGACCTTGCTGAAGAGCTGGCTGGCTTCTAACCGTTGGGCGATCAGCTCCGCGATCTCCCGAGGCTTTTTGCCCATCCTGGAGGCCAGCACCAAGGCGATATTGGAGGAGAAATCTCCATGTGCCTCGTGTTTCGGCACCGAGATCTGGTGTCCGTCGGGAGGGGCTGCCTCCTCTAATGCGCCGTCGGCCGCGCACCGTGCAAGGGCCTCTTCAACGGCCTGTCTCACCCTGTTTCGCATATCGTCTTCTCCGGATCTCTGTTTTGGGGCCCCGGCCTTTTGGCAAGGGAATTTACGACAAACAATGAAAATTACTAGATTCCAGGGAAAAAGCAATTGCCGGGAGGGGAACCGCCGTTGACCAGCCGGATGACGGGAACGCCGTCAGGGTAGAGGTCCACGACGTTTATGCAGCCGAATCCCTGTTCCAAGGAGAATATGCGCTGGAGATCGAGGCCCGCGAGATGTGCCAGAAACACCCTGTTGATCCCCGCATGCGCTACCACCGCCACCGCCATTCCCATGAACTCACTGGAGAGCCAGGCGATCACCTCGGCGACCCTCTCTCTCACCTGGGCCAGGTTCTCGCCGCCCGGCGGTGCATATGAGGAGAGATCCGCCATCCTCTGCGCCAGGCAGCCCGGCCACCCCTCCTCTATCTCCTGCCAGGTAAGGCCGGTCCACTCCCCGAAGTCCACCTCCCTGAGAAGGGGGGTGGAGTGAAGGTTGGCCTTGGCCCTTTCGGCGATTCTTTCCGCCATAAACAAGGCCCGGCCCAGGTCACTGGATATCACCGCGCGTATGGGTTCGCCTTCCACATCTGCGAGCTGGCATACCCGTCTTGCCGCATCCAGGGAGCCCCTTCTGCCGGCAGGCGAGAGCGGCATGTCCATCTGGCCGTAGAATACGCCTTTCGGCCCGCATACCTCGTGGTGTCTAAGGAGATAGATCCTCAGGGGGCGCACGTCCATTGCCGTCACCTCATCCCAGCAGCCCGGAGCAGAAGAGGAAAAGGAGTGTCTCCGTGATTTCGGCGTGGGCGCCCAGGACGTCTCCGGTTACACCGCCAAGGCGGCGTCTGAACCAGGCCGCCATGCAGAGGCTCCAGGCCGACGCAGATATCAGGAGTATCGCGCCGAACCAGCCCATAAGTATGGCCGAGGCCGCTAGGGCGGTTGCTCCTCCAAGCAGCAGGGAGGGGGCGGTCTCCGGGCCTACGCACGCGCGGCCGAGCCCTCTGCCGGGCCGCGCATACCTGGAGGAGGCTCCCAGGACGTTTATGCCCCATCTGGAGAGGCAGGGGGCCGTTACCAGCACCTCCCAGTGTGAGTGGACGGTGAGCCCGAAGAGTGACACCGCCTTGAGCGCCAGGAGGAGCACCAGCGCAACCGCGCCGAAGGGGCCGACCCGGCTGTCCTTCATGATCTCCAGGGCCCTTTCGGGTTCCACTCCGCCACCCAGCCCATCAGCCACGTCGGCCAGGCCATCCAGGTGCAGCCCCCGCGTGATTGCAGCCAGGAAGGCGACATCCAATACAGCCGCCACCTCCGGAGGCCACAGCCCCTTGCAGGCCCAGTCGAATCCAGCCAGCAGGCCGCCTATCACCAGCCCCACCAGGGGATAGAAGCCCAGCGAGGCGCGGATGTCCCGTTCGGTGGCCGTCAGCCCAGGCACCACCGGTATGATAGTGAGGAACTGAAGTGCCAGGATGAAGGAGCGGATAGGGCTATTCCTCCCACTCGGTCCTGATTCTCTGGATGACCTTCTCTACGTAGGGGACCTTTTCAGGGGCACATATCCCCAGGAGAGGCGCGCCCTCATCGACCATGTCCCCCTGGTGGAAGTACACCTTGTAGATCACGCCTTCCGGCCCGTCGTATGCCAGAATGGTATCCCGCTTCATAAGGGACATGATGAGTATCTCGTCTCCTGGCGCCACCGTTACGCTCTTGCCGCTCTTCTCCAGCTTGGCGGCTATGTCCTGGGTGAGGTAATAGCGGGCGGACTGGGGGGCAGAGTAGATGGTGAGGACCTCCACCAGTATCTTGTCTATGATCTCTTCCTTCCCGAGCCGGTGCCTGATGGACATTACCTGCTCTCCGGCCTCCACGAAACTTCCGTCGAGCTCCCGCCTCAGGCCGGAGACCTCCCCTGCCCACGGGGCGTGTATCTTCTTCCTGTTTCTCTCCCTCTCCAGATAGAAGAGCAGGGTGCCCGGCTTGTGTTGCCACTTTCCAGACACCCCCTCCACCACGTCACCCTCTTCCACTTTGAAGGTGATGATCCCGGTATGGGGTGTTTCCACAGGATAGTCCTCGTAGGGATGGGCGCGGTACTGTCTGAGCAGGTGGTTGAGATTTATGTCCATGACCCTCACCTGTAGTAAAGGTTTGGCCCGCCCATAGTGACAAGGGCCTCGAAGAGGTTGTTCCTGAACTCCCGGCGGTCCCAGATTCCCTGGATGTGGCCCCGCTTCAATGCGTTTCTGGCTTTGTGATAGTCTGGAGGCACGTCCTCTCCGGTGGTTTCGCGGATGA